>JAHWYA010000102.1 GCA_020028115.1 Anaeromyxobacter sp. | reverse complement strand
GCCGCGGCGGGCGCTGCCGCGCCTGGCCCGGTCTCCGCGTTCGACTACGACGCGACGCGCCACCTGTTCCGCGCGCTCGCGGCGGCCGCGGTCCACCCGCGGGCCGGCGCCGCGCGGCGCGCCGAGCTCACGGCGATCATCCGGGACGAGCTCGAGCGCCACGAGCGCTGGGCCGGCGCCTGCCCGGAGACGTTCCTCCACCGCTTCGAGCTCGTCTCCGCCGAGGTGGCGCGGATCGAGGGGAGGGCGCTCGACGCCGAGCGCCAGTACGAGCAGGCGATCCGGTCGGCGCGCGCCAGCGGCTTCGTGCAGCACGAGGCGCTCGGGTGCGAGCTCGCGTCCCGCTACTGGCGCGCGCGCGGGTTCGACCGGATCGCGGACGCGTACCTCCGCGACGCGCGCGACGCGTACGATCGCTGGGGCGCCGCCGGGAAGGTGCGACTCATCGACGAGGAGTTTCCGCGCCTGCTCGGGGGGCCGTTCGCCGCGCCCACCGCGACGTTCGCGGTGCGGGCCGAGCAGCTCGACCTCGTCTCGGTCGCGAAGGCCGCTCAGGCCATCTCGGGCGAGATCGTCCTCGGCGCCCTCCTGCCGCGGCTCCTCGGCGTGGTGCTCGAGCAGGGCGGCGCGGAGCGCGGCGTGCTCCTCCTCGCGCGCAACGGCGACCTCTCGATCGACGCGGAGGCCTCCGTCGGCGACCGCGGTGTGCGGGCGAGCGTCCTGCAGCCGGCGCCGCTCGGCGCTTCCTCGCCGCTCCTCCCCACGACGGTCGCCCGGTACGTCCTGCGGACGAAGGAGCGGGTGATCCTGGACGACCGGGATGGCACCGTGCGCTTCGCCGGGGACGAGTACCTGGCGCGCAGGCGGCCGCGCTCCGCCGCGTGCCTCCCGATCGTCCGCCAGGGCGAGGTGGTCGGGGCGCTCTACCTCGAGAACGACCTCATCGCGGGCGCGTTCAACCGCGACCGCCTCATCGCGCTCGAGCTGATCACCGCGCAGGCCGCCATCTCGCTCCAGAACGCCTCCCTGGTCGCCGACGAGCAAGCGGCACGGATCGCAGCGGAGGAGGAGCGGCGGCGGTCCGTGTTCCTCGCCGAGGCGGGGGCGCTCCTCTCGGAGTCGCTCGACCAGGACGAGACGCTCGGTCGCCTCGCCCAGCTCTGCGTCCGCTCGATCGCCGACTGGTGCATCATCGACCTCGTCGACGGCGACACGCTGCGGCGGGTGCGGGGCGCCCACGCCGACGCCGGCAAGGAGCAGCTCCTGCGCGAGCTGCAGCGGCGGTACCCGGCCCGGCGCGACTCGCGGCATCCCGCCGCCGAAGCGCTCCGGACCGGGCGGCCGTTCCTCCTGGCGGAGCTGTCGGAGGCCGATCTCCGGCATCACACCGAGGACGACGAGCACGCGCGGCTCATCCGCGAGCTCGGGACCCGGAGCGTGCTCGCGGTGCCGCTCGTCGCGCACGCGCGGGTGCTCGGGGTGATCTCGCTCTGCTCGGCGACGGCTGGGCGGCCGTACGGCAAGGCCGAGCTGGAGACCGCGCAGGAGCTCGCGAGCCGCGCCGCGACGGCGGTCGACAACGCGCGCCTGTACCGGGAGTCGCAGCAGTCGATCCGACTTCGCGACGAGTTCCTCTCGGTCGCCTCCCACGAGCTCTACACGCCGATGACCTCGCTCATGCTCTCGCTCGAGGCCATCCTGTCGGCGACCGGACCCACGGGACCGGTGGACCCGCGCGCGATCCGCAAGCTGCTCGACCTCGTCCTCCGCCAGGGGCGGCGCCTCGTCCGGCTCACGGGGGACCTCCTCGACGTCGCCCGGATCGAACGTGGAGCCCTGGCGCTCGAGCTGGCCGACGTCGACCTCGCCGCGCTCGTTCGCGACGTCGCCGAGCGCCTCCAGCTCGACCTCGACCGCGCCCGCTGCGGGGTCGACGTCCGCGCGACCGAGCCGGTCACGGGGCGGTGGGATCGCTCGCGCCTCGAGCAGGTCGTCACGAACCTGCTCACGAACGTGATCAAGTTCGCGCCCGGCACGGACGTGGAGATCTCTGTCTCGGCGGAGCACGGGGGTGCGCAGCTCGAGGTCCGGGACCGCGGCATCGGGATCAGCCCCGAGCGCCAGGCGCGGATCTTCGATCGCTTCGAGCGTGGCGTCTCCGCGGAGCACTTCGGCGGGCTCGGGCTCGGGTTGTACATCAGCCGCCGGATCGTCGAGGCGCACGGCGGCTCCATCCGAGTGGAGAGCCAGCCGGGATCCGGCGCCACGTTCACGGTCGAGCTGCCGCTCGTCGCGCCACAGCCGCCCGTCGCGTCACGCTGGGACGACACGTGACCGGGGCCACTTCGTGGTCACGACCGCCCCCGGCGCCTCGGTGCCTGGGAACGGCCTCGAAGGCCGCGGGATCGCACGACGCGACGCGCACGACCGAGCCATCGAGCAAGAAGCGTGACAGGGCCGCGGCCGCGGCGGGCGCTCACGCGCGCGGATGAGCGACACGTCCCGGAGGCCGCTCCCACCAGGGCAGCCCCGCGGCGGCGCTCGCCTCGAGCTCGGCGATCACCTGCGCGCCGAGCAGCAGGATGATGAAGACGATCTCGAGGTAGAGCAGCGTCACGACCGCCGTCGCGAGCGACCCGTAGATGACGTTCGCCATCGAGACGTTCGTGAAGAAGTAGACGAGGAACCTCGCGACGGCGCGCCACAGCACCGCCGCGATGAGGCCGCCGACGAGGGCGCGCCGGACCGAGATCCGGACCACCGGCAGCACGTGGTAGATGGCCGCGAACGCGACGACGAGCCCGACGAAGTTCAGGACTCCGAGGAGCCACGTCACCGCGGTCTCGAGCGAGCGATCCACCGCGAAGACGCGGACCGAGCGCTCACCGAGCGCGTCGAGCGTGTAGGTCACGACCGTGATCGCGAAGAGCGCCGCGACGAGCAGCACGATGAAGAGGTAGGGCAGCACGGCCGACACCCACGCCCGCCGGCGCGCGCCCTCGAGCGAGGTGTGGAAGATCGCGGCGACCGCCTCCTCGAGCATCCGAAACGCGAGCGAGCTGAAGAAGAGGAGCAGGACCACGCTCACGACGTTCGTCGGCGCCTCGCTCGCGAGGAAGGTCCGGGCGGCGTCGAGGATCGTGTCCGCGTGCTGCGGGACGAGCTCGGAGAGCTCGGCGGCCAGCACCTCGAGGATGCGCCCCTCGTCGAAGAAGGCCGAGAGCACCGCGAGGACGACCGCGAGGAACGGGACGAGCGAGAGCAGCGCGTTGTAGCCGACGCCGCCGGCGAGGAGGATGCCGCGGTTCCGGAGGAACGAGGCGACGACGCGGCCCGAGAAGCGCAGCAGGCGCCGGGCCCAGACCCACGGCTGGCGCAGCGACTCGAGCACTCGTCCGGCCTCCCCCCGGACCGTTGAATAGGGCGGGGGGAGGGGGGTGCGCAATCGGCCGTTCGGCGTGCGGTCGGGCCGCCGAGCGCGGTCAGCGTGGCCGATCGGCGGCCGCAGGGATCACATCTGGTTCGGCTTCCAGAGCGCGAACGTGGCCCCGGTCGGATCGGTGATGACGCTGAACCAGCCGACGCCCGGGATCTCGGTGGGCTCCTTGCCGATGGTCGCTCCGAGCGACCGCGCCTTGGCCGTGGCGGCCTGGATGTCGTCCACGAGGACGTACGCCAGCCACGTGGACGGGGCGCCCGGCATCGGGTGCTTCAACATGCCCCCGCCCGTGCCGTCGCCCACCTTGATCATGGTGTACGTGGCGCCGTCTCCCATCTTCAGGTCCTCGAGCTCCCAGTCGAAGAGCTTCGCGTAGAAGGCCTTGGCCTTCCCGGGATCGGTGGTGTTCAGCTCGACGTGAACGAACGGGTTGCCCATCGTGTCCTCCTCCTGTCGTGCTCCGTCCTAGCGCCGGCGCGCGCCCCGGACACGCCGCCGACGGGGAGGCCCGCTCGATCGTTCGCGGGCCGCTGGCGGTGGCGCGCTCCCGTACGCACCGTGAACGTGATCAGCGGAGGAGGAGGGTGCCATGGCAACGTACGTGAGCCTCATCCGGTACACCGAGCAAGGGATCCGGAACATCAAGGAGTCGCCGAACCGGCTCGACGCCGCGAAGAAGCTCTTCCAGGCGGCCGGGGGCGAGCTGAAGCAGTTCTACCTGGCGATGGGGAAGTACGACATTGTGCTCGTCGCCGAGGCGCCGGACGACGAGACCGTCGCCCGGATCACCCTGTCGCTCGGTGCACTGGGGAACGTGCGGACGGAGACCTTGAGGGTCTTCAACGAGGGCGAGTTCCGGAAGATCGTCGGATCGCTCAAGTGACGCAGCGGTCCCCGGGCCGGACGCAGGCGCGGCGTGCGCGCGGAGCGCACGGATGGCGGGCGGGAGCGTCGCCGGCTAAGTCCCCGCCATGTTCATCGCGATGAACCAGTTCCGGGTGGCCCCGGACCGGTGCGAAGACTTCGAGCGGGGCTGGCGCGAGCGCGAGACGTACCTGAAGGACGTGCCCGGGTTCGAGGAGTTCCACCTCCTCAAGGGCCCGGAGGAGGAGCGCGCTCGGCTCTACGCGTCCCACACCGTGTGGCGCGACGAGGCCGCGTTCAGGGCGTGGACCGAGTCGGAGGCGTTCCAGAAGGCGCACGCGCAGGGCCGCTCGACCGCGGGAACCATCCTGGGTCCGCCGAGGTTCGTCGGGTGGCAGGTCGTGCTGTAGCGCGGGCCGGCGGCGGACTGCTCCCGGACGTCCTCGCGCCCGGGCTGCGCGTCCTGTTCGTGGGCATCAACCCGTCGCTCGAGTCCGGGCGGGTGGGGCACCACTTCGCGAGCCCGGGCAATCCGTTCTGGCGGCTCCTCCACGCGGCGGGGTTCACGCCGGAGCTGCTCCGGCCCGAGGACGACGGGCGGCTCCTCGAGCTCGGCTTCGGCCTCACGAACGTCTGCCCGCGGGCGACTCGCAGCGCGGCGGAGCTGACGCGGCGCGAGTACGAGCGCGGCGTCGAGGAGCTCGTGCGGAAGGTCGAGGCGGCCCGGCCGGCGGTCGTGGCGCTCGTCGGCATCACGCTCGCGCGCATCGTCCTGCCCGGGAGCGGGGAGGCGGGACCGGGGTCGAGGACCACCTCGATCGGAGGGGCGCGCGTGTTCGTGCTGCCGAACCCGAGCGGCCGGAACGCGGCGTTCCCGGGGTTCGAGCACAAGCTCGTGTGGTTCGTGAGGTTGAGAGCGTTCGCGGGCTGAATACGCGACGGCGAGCGCTCTACGACGTGAGCGGCCGTACGAAGGCGCGGCGGGCGCGCTCGGCCCGCGCTCGAAAGGCGCAGCCGTCGAGGTGGTCGTTCACGATCCCGACCGCCTGCATGAACGCGTAGAGGGTGGTCGGCCCGACGAAGGTCCAGCCGCGCTTCCTGAGATCCTTCGAGAGCGCGACCGACTCGGGCGTCGCGCTCATCCGGCGGAGCGTCGCCCAGGTGAGCCGCCGCGGGCGCGAGGCGGGGTCCGGCTCGAACCGCCAGAAGTGGGCGGCGAGGGAGCCGACCTCGTCGCGGAGCTCGCAGGCGCGGCGAGCGTTCTCGATGGCGGACTCGATCTTGCCGCGATGGCGCACGATGCCCGCGTCGGCGAGGAGCCGCGCCACGTCGCCCGCGCCGAAGCGGGAGACCTCGTCGAGGTCGAAGCCGGCGAACGCGCGGCGGAACGCGTCGCGCTTGCGGAGGATCGTGAGCCAGGAGAGGCCGGCCTGGAAACCCTCGAGGCAGACCATCTCGAAGAGCCGGACGTCGTCCGCGGTCGGGTAGCCCCACTCCTCATCGTGGTAGCAGACGTACTCCGGCGCGGAGACTCCCCAGAGGCAGCGGAGCTTCCGGTCGGGCCCGGGCAGGAGCGCGCGCATGGCGGAGGCGATCGTAGCCGGGGAGGTCTCTGGCATCTAGTCGCAAGGAGCACTCCGTCCCCGTCGCCCGTCGCCTTTCGGCGGGTACGGCAGCGGCTCACGACCCGGACGCGAACACCCTCGCGCCGTCGTCCTCGACGACGATGCGCTCGTAGGTGAAGGAGATCGTCTCGAAGCCGAGATCGCTGGGAGAGCCCGCCGTCGCGTTCATCGAGGCGTGGATCGACAGGATGCGCGCGTTCGTGAGGGTCACGACGCGACGGATCGGCACGGTCGACTCGCGAGCCGCCTGGGCGACGGTGATGACGACCCGAAGCGGATCGCTGGACGCGACCGCATCGAGGAACTGCCAGGAGAGGTCGTCGATCGCACGCGTGATGACGACGGGCTTCGGCGCGACGAGCGCGGCCGCCGCCGCGACTCCGAAGTCGACCTGCACGCTCACCACCTTCATGGCGTTCGGAACCCCGATGTCCTTGGTGGTGAACGGCCCGCGGGGTCCCTCGACGGTCATCACGATCTGGACCGAGGCCAGCGCTCGCGGTGCGACCGCAAGCGTCATCGAGGCAGCGAGCATTGCCCGGAACAAGTGCGACATGGTCTGGGAAGTAGGGCGGGAGCGAGCCGCGAGCGAGCCCCGCGGGGGCGCAGGTTCGCCGGAGAGGTTGCGAAGGGCCGGAGTCCCTCTTGGCAAAACCCGGATGGGCTTCCTCCGAACCTCAGCTC
>JAHWYA010000101.1 GCA_020028115.1 Anaeromyxobacter sp. | reverse complement strand
GCCGCGAGCGGGACGGCGGCCACGATGGCGAGGTGCGCGGGACCGAAGGTCGGCAGCGTCACGCGAGCCCCCGGCGGAAGCGTACTGGAGCGCGGCGACCATCGCCCGCGCGGCGAGCGCCAGCACGACGACGCCCGCGACCGCGAGCCACCGGCCGACGACCCCTCTCGGCGGCCGGGCGTCTCGCGCGCTCGGAGCTCGGGCGCTCGGAGCTCGTGACGGTCGCCGCCTACGGAGGCAGCACCGTCTCGCCGTACTCGAGCCAGCGGTCGACGGCCTGCGCCGCCTGGCGGCCCTCGCGGATCGCCCAGACGATGAGCGACTGGCCGCGCGACATGTCGCCCGCGGCGAAGATGCCGGGGACGTTCGTCATCTTGTTCTCGTCGGTCCAGACGTTGCCGCGGTCGTCGAGCCGGACGCCGAGCTGCTGCGGGACGGGCCTCTCCGGGCCGGTGAAGCCGAGGGCGAGGAGGACGAGGTCCGCGGGGATGGTCCGCTGCGTGCCCGGGACCTCCTGCGGCCCGAAGCGGCCGTCGGCGCCCTTCTTCCACTCGACCCGCACCACCTCGAGCGCCTTCACGTTGCCCTTGCCGTCGTCGACGAAGCGCTTCGTGAGGATGGCGAAGTCGCGCGGGTCCTTCCCCCACAGCACCTTCGCCTCCTCCTGTCCGTAGTCCACCCTGAAGATCTTCGGCCACTGCGGCCACGGGTTGTCCGCGGCGCGCTCGTCCGGCGGGCGCGGGAGGATCTCGAGCTGCGTGAGGCTCTTCGCGCCGTGGCGGATGGAGGTCCCGACGCAGTCGGTCCCGGTGTCGCCGCCGCCGATCACGACGACCGCCTTACCCTTCGCGGAGACGAACTGGCCGTCGGCGTGGTTCGAGTCGAGGAGCGACTTCGTGTTCGCGGTGAGGAAGTCCATCGCGAGGTGGATGCCCTTCAGGTTCCGCCCCTCGACCGGGAGATCGCGCGCCTGGGTCGCGCCGCCGCAGAGCACGACCGAGTCGTACTCCTTCGGCAGCCGGTCGGCGGGGATGTGCTTGCCGATCTCGGTCCCGGTCACGAAGCGGACGCCCTCGTCGGCGAGCTGCTTCACGCGGCGATCGACGATGGCCTTGTCGAGCTTCATGTTCGGGATGCCGTACATGAGGAGCCCGCCCACCCGGTCGGCGCGCTCGAAGACGGTGACGAGGTGCCCGGCGCGGTTGAGCTGCTGCGCGCACGCGAGCCCGGCTGGGCCGGAGCCCACGACGGCCACGCGCTTGCCGGTGCGCACCGGCGGCGGCTGCGGCTTCACGAGCCCGGCCGCGAACGCGCGGTCGACGATCTCGCACTCGATGAGCTTGATCGTGACCGGCGGGTCGATGATCCCGAGCGTGCAGCTCCCCTCGCACGGCGCCGGGCAGACGCGGCCGGTGAACTCGGGGAAGTTGTTCGTCTTCGCGAGCCGGATGTACGCCTCTTCCCACTGGCCCTCGCAGACGAGGTCGTTCCACTCCGGGATGAGGTTGTTCACCGGACAGCCCGACGCCATGCCGGCGAGGAGCTTGCCGGTGTGGCAGAAGGGGATCCCGCAGTCCATGCAGCGGGCGCCCTGCTCGCGGAGCGTCTTCTCCGCGACGGGCGGGTGCATCTCCTTCCAGTCCTTCACCCGCTCCGCCGGCGCGCGGTCGTGCTGCGGCTCGCGCCGGTACTCCATGAAGCCCGTCACCTTTCCCATGTTTCCTTCCGCCTTGGTCCTGAGCGTGGGCGCCCGCCTGCGGGCACCGAAGTCGAAGGACTAGTTCCCGCCCACCCGCGCCTCGTCGCGCGCGTTCTGCTCGAAGGCCGCCATCTCCGCGTCCTCGGGCGACAGCCCCTTGTCCTGCATCTTGCGCTGCGCGTCGACCACCCGCCGGTAGTCGTGCGGGAGCACCCGGACGAACCTCGGGAGGTTCTCCGCCCACCGCTCGAGGATCCGGCGCGCGTGGACGCTCTGGGTCCAGTGCACGTGTCGCTCGATCATCGCGCGCACCGCCAGCGCCTCGTCGGGATCGTCCACGAGCGAGAGCACGGTCAGCCCGACCATCTCCTTGTTGCAGCTCGGGATGAACTGGCCGTCGGCGTCGAGCACGTAGGCGACGCCGCCGGACATGCCGGCCGCGAAGTTCCGGCCGGTGGAGCCGAGGACGACGACGCGCCCGCCGGTCATGTACTCGCAGCCGTGGTCGCCGACGCCCTCGACGACCGCGTTCAGGCCCGAGTTGCGGACGCAGAACCGCTCGCCGGCGAGCCCGCGGATGTACGCCTCCCCGCCGGTCGCGCCGTAGAACGCCACGTTCCCGACGATGATGTTCTCCTCGGCGACGAAGGTGGCCTCGCGCGGCGGGAACACCACGATCTTCCCGCCGGAGAGCCCCTTGCCGACGTAGTCGTTCGCGTCGCCCTCGAGGAGGAGGGTCATCCCCTTCGGCACGAACGCGCCGAACGACTGGCCCGCCGAGCCCTTGAAGTGGAACTTGATCGTGTCCTCCGGCAGCCCGACCGCGCCGTAGCGGCGGGTGATCTCGGAGCCCGTCATCGTGCCGACGACCCGCATCGTGTTCCGGATCGGGAGTGACGCCTGGACCGGCTTGCACTCCTCGATGGCCGGCCGCGCGAGCTCGAGGAGCGTCGTCGCGTCGAGCGTCCGCTCGATCCCGTGGTCCTGCGGGATCTGGCAGGTCCGCCCGTAGTGCTTCGGCACCGTCGGCTTGTGGAGGATCCGGGTGAAGTCGAGGTTGCGCGCCTTCCAGTGGTCGACCGCGCGGCGCATCTCGATCCGCTCGGACCGGCCGACCATCTCGTCGACGGTGCGGTAGCCGAGCTCCGCCATGAGCTCGCGGACCTCCTGCGCGACGAAGCGCATGAAGTTCACGACGTGGGCCGGGTCGCCGGTGAACTTCGCCCGGAGCTTCGGGTCCTGCGTCGCGACGCCCACCGGGCAGGTGTTGAGGTGGCAGGCCCGCATCATGATGCAGCCGAGCACGACGAGCGGCCCGGTGGCGAACCCGAACTCCTCGGCCCCGAGCAGCGCGCCGATGACGACGTCGCGGCCGGTCTTGAGCTGCCCGTCGACCTCCACCGCGATGCGCGAGCGGAGGTCGTTCATCACGAGGACCTGGTGCGTCTCGGCGAGGCCGAGCTCCCACGGGATGCCCGCGTGCTTGATCGAGGTGAGCGGCGAGGCGCCCGTGCCGCCGTCGTGCCCGGAGATGAGCACGACGTCCGCGTGCGCCTTCGCGACGCCCGCGGCGATCGTCCCGACCCCGACCTCGGCCACGAGCTTCACCGACACGCGCGCGCGGTGGTTCGCGTTCTTGAGGTCGTGGATGAGCTGCGCGAGGTCCTCGATCGAGTAGATGTCGTGGTGCGGCGGCGGGCTGATGAGCCCGACGCCCGGCGTCGCGTGGCGCGTCTTCGCGATCCACGGGTACACCTTCGAGCCGGGGAGCTGGCCGCCCTCGCCCGGCTTCGCGCCCTGCGCCATCTTGATCTGCAGCTCGCGGGCGTTCACGAGGTACTCGCTCGTGACCCCGAAGCGGCCCGACGCGACCTGCTTGATCGCCGAGTTCTTCGAGTCGCCGTTGTCCTCCTTGAGGTAGCGCGCCGGGTCCTCGCCGCCCTCGCCGGTGTTCGACTTGCCGCCGAGCCGGTTCATCGCGACGGCGAGCGCCTCGTGCGCCTCCTTCGAGATGGAGCCGTAGCTCATCGCGCCGGTCTTGAACCGCCGCACGATGGACTCGACCGGCTCGACCTCGTCGAGCGGCACGGGCCTCGGCCCGGGCTTCAGGTCCATGAGCCCGCGGAGCGTGCAGAGGTTCCTCGCCTGCCGGTCGACGAGCGCGGTGTACTCCTTGAACAGCTCGTAGTTGCCGGTGCGGCAGGCGTACTGGAGCTTGTGCACCGTCTCCGGGTTGAAGAGGTGGTACTCGCCGGTCGCGCGCCACTTGTACTGGCCGCCCGCCGGGAGGCTCGTGTGGACGATGGGCCGCTTCGGCGGGAAGCCGCGCTCGTTGCGGAGCCGCGCCTCCTTCGCGACGACGTCGATGCCGACGCCGCCGACGCGCGTCGCGGTCCAGGTGAAGTACTCGTCGATGAAGTCCTGGTTGAGGCCGATGGCCTCGAACACCTGGGCGCCGTGGTAGCTCTGGATCGTCGAGATCCCCATCTTGGAGATCACCTTCACGATCCCCTTGTTCACGGCCTTCACGTACTTCTTCTCGGCGTCCTCCGCCGGGCCGGGGATGAGCCCGAGGCCCACCTGGTCGTGGATGGTCTCGAACGTGAGGTACGGGTTCACCGCCGACGCGCCGTAGCCGACGAGGAGCGCGAAGTGGTGGACCTCGCGCGGCTCGCCCGACTCGAGGACGAGGCCGATGCGCGTGCGGGTCCCCTCGCGGATGAGGTGGTGGTGCACCGCCGCGACGGCGAGGAGCGACGGGATCGGCGCGTCGTCCGCGTCGTGCCCGCGGTCGGAGAGGACGATGACGTTGTAGCCCTCCGCGATGCACTCGGAGGCCTTGAACCGGAGGTCCTCGAGCGCCTTGCGGAGCGCGGACCCGCCGCCCGCCGCCCGGAACAGGATCGGAAGCGTGATCGTCTTCAGCCCGCGGGAGGCCTGGCCGCCGTCGCAGTGGCGGATCTTCTCGAGCTCCTCGTTCCGGAGGACCGGCGTCGGCAGCGAGAGCTGGCGGCAGGACTCGGGGCCGGGCTCGAGGAGGTTCCCCTCCGGCCCGACCGCCGTCTCCACCGCCATGATGATCTCCTCGCGGATGGCGTCGACGGGCGGGTTCGTGACCTGCGCGAAGAGCTGCTTGAAGTACGCGAAGAGCGGCTGCGGCTTCTCCGAGAGGACCGCGAGCGGCGTATCGGTGCCCATCGAGCCGATCGGCTCGGTGCCGGTCGTCGCCATGGGCGTGATGAGCAGCTTCACGTCCTCCTCGGTGTAGCCGAAGACCTCCTGGCGGCGGAGGACGGTCTCGTGGGCCGGCTCGTGGACCTTCGGCGGCTTGCCGAGGTGGCGCAGCGGCACGGAGTAGCGCTCGAGCCACTCGCGGTACGGGTGCTGCTTCGCGATCCGCTCCTTCAGGTCCTCGTCCGCGACGATGCGCCCCTCGGAGGTGTCGACGAGGAACATGCGCCCGGGCTGGAGCCGGCCCTTCTCCTGCACGTGCTCCGGCGGGACGTCGAGGACCCCGACCTCCGACGCCATGACGACCAGGCCGTCCTTCGTCACGTAGTAGCGCGACGGGCGCAGGCCGTTGCGGTCGAGGACCGCGCCGACGCGCACGCCGTCCGTGAACGCGATCGACGCCGGGCCGTCCCACGGCTCCATGATGCAGGAGTGGAATTCGTAGAACGCCTTCTTCGCGGCGCTCATCGACTCGTGCCGGTTCCACGGCTCCGGCACCATCATCATCATCGCGTGCGGCAGCTCGCGCCCGGAGAGCGTGAGGAGCTCGAGCACGTTGTCGAACATCCCGGAGTCGGAGCCCTCGGTGTCGACGACGGTCAGGATCTTCTGGAGATCGTCGCCGAACAGCGACGACCGCATCATCGACTGCCGCGCGTGCATCCAGTTGATGTTCCCGCGCAGCGTGTTGATCTCGCCGTTGTGCGAGATGTAGCGGTACGGGTGCGCGCGCGACCACGACGGGAAGGTGTTCGTCGAGAACCGCGAGTGGACCATCCCGATCGCCGAGACGAGCTGGGGGTTCGCGAGGTCGACGTAGAACTCGCGCAGCTGGGGTGCGTTCAGCATCCCCTTGTAGACGATGGTCTTGTGCGAGAGCGACGGGACGTAGAAGTGGGTGCGCCCCGGGATCGCCGAGCGCGAGACCTTCTTCTCGACGAGCCGCCGGATGACGTAGAGCTTCCGCTCGAAGCTCATCGCGTCCGGGCAGTTCGTGCCGCGGCCGACGAAGATCTGGCGGATGATCGGCTGCGAGGCCCGCGCCGTGGGGCCGAGGGTCGCGTTGTCCGTGGGGACGTCGCGCCAGCCGAGGAAGGTCTGGCCCTCGTCGCGGACCACGTCCTCGAAGAGCCGCTCGACCGCGACGCGGCCGTCGTCGTTCGGCGGGAGGAAGACCATGCCGGCGGCCCAGTGGCCGGGCTTCGGCGGCAGCGTGATCCCGAGCTTCTCCGCCTCCGCGCGGAGGAACCCCTGCGGCATCTGGACGAGGATGCCGGCCCCGTCGCCCGTGTTCTTCTCGGCGCCGACGGCGCCGCGGTGCTCGAGGTTCACGAGCACGGTCAGCGCCTTCGAGACGATGTCGTGCGACGGCCGCCCCTTCACGTCGACGACGAAGCCGAAGCCGCAGGCGTCGTGCTCGTGCTGGGGGTCGTAGAGGCCCTGCTTCTGGGGGTACCCGGTCTCGGTCATCTGCCCTTCGTCCTTCGGGAACGACGCGTCCGCCCCCCGGCGGGATCCGGGGACCGGCGGCGCTCTTCTCTCATGTGAGACCGGTCAGTTTGGTGGAAGCGTGCCCGCACGTCAAGCACGTGTAAACGGGGGTCACGCACCGCAACCGCGGCGTTCGCCCCGGGTTGTGGACGTGCGAGGGGCGACGCGGTTCCCGAGCCCCGAGGAGACGACGACATGAAGACGACGAAGACCCTCGCCGCGCTTGCCCTCGCCGTGGCCCTCGCCGCGTGCGGCGCCAAGGACGAGGCGGACCCGTATCTCGCCGCCATCCCGGAGCTCGCGGCGCTCACCCTCGACACCTCCGCGGCCGCGCCCGCCGGAGCCGTGATGGCGGCGGTCGACCCGACGCCGGTGTCGAGCCTCCAGGACGACCTCGCGGTCGTTCACCGCAAGGCCCAGGCGATGAACGACGCCCTGCGCGGCGTGTTCGCGCGGCTGGAGGAGGTCGCCTCGTCCGGCGGGCAGGAGCTGCCGAACGGCGTCAAGGTCTACGGGCCCGCGGTCCGCTGCGTCCAGCCGGACGGCGCGGGCGGCTGCGTGCCCCTCGGCCAGGCGAGCCTCCGCCTCGTCGTGAAGCGCCACACCGACGCCGTCGCGAGCTTCATCGTGCAGGCGCGCGGCGCCGCGTCCACGAACGACGCGGAGTTCAAGCCCGTCCTGGCCGGCTACCTCATGCGCGGCATGATGGCCCGCCGCGGCGCGGGCCGGCTCTGGGTGAACCACGTGAACCTGAAGGCCGTGGCGGCCGGCTTCGAGGGCACCGGCTACCTCGCGGCGGGCTTCGCCGCCGGCCCCGTCGCGAAGGCGATCACCTACCGGATGCTCGACTTCACCCGCGATCCCGCGCTCCACGAGGCCGTCACGGCAGCGTTCACCGGCTGGCGGAACGGCGCCGGCATCGTGCGCGCGCGCGTGGCGGGGCTCGCGGACCTCGACAAGACCGGCGCCGCGAAGGAGCTCGGGTTCTGGCGGGCCGTGTGGGCGCCGGCGCTCGGCGGGCGCGCGTTCACGGTCGTGACGAACCACGACGACAACGGTCCGCTGCCGGGCGGCAGCATCGTGGGGGACGTCGCGCCCGCGGGGACGCTCGACCGGTACTGGTTCGCGCGCGCCTGCTACGCGCCGGGCCAGACGGCGCCGTCGTACAAGGAGTGGTTCTCGTGCGATCGCGCGACGACGCCGTTCCAGTGCGTCACGTTCGCCTCCGGGCAGGGCGCCGTGGACCCGGGCGTCCCGACCTCGTTCTCGAGCTGGCAGGAGACCACCTGCTACTGGAACGCGGGGCTGCGCGGCGAGGCCGAGCCGCAGGAGCTCCGTCCGCCCGGCCTCGCGCCCGGCGACGCGAACGACGACCGCGAGGAGGACGGCGCTGCCCACGTCGGGCTCATGCCGGAGTCCTGCCCGACGACGGTGGACGCGACGAACCCCGACCCGACGCCTCCCGGGATGCAGGGCGGCGGCATGGGCGGAATGATGTAGCCGCGCCCGCACCTCCGTGGCAGAAACCGGCCGGCGCGCGCCCTTCGAAGGAAGGGCGCCGCCGGGCCGCGCGTTGTGTCGGGGAGTGGCGATCCGAACCGACCGTCGACGCGCAGCGTTTGCGCTGGTCCTGGGTCGGATCGCTTTTCCTGCGGGGTTCGGGCCATTCACCGAGGCGACTTGTCCCAGATCACGCGGCTTTTCGAGGTGTTCCGGGGGCATAGCGCTTGCTCCCGCCCGGGCGGTACGGAGGTGTCACTCGTGAATTCGACTGCATCGTCCCCAGCCGGCGCCACGGCAGCGCCCGGCGCGCCCGCGTCGCCCTCGGTCGCCGAGCGCGAGGTGACGCTCACGACCTACCTCGTCGTCGGCGCGCTCCTCGCCGGGCTCGTGCTCCAGGTCTGGATCCCGCCCGGCGCCTGGACGCTCGTCGTCGCCGCGTTCCTCGCGAGCCTGGTCGTCGTCGGCGTCGGCTACATCGTGCCGGGCCGCCTGCGCCAAAGCATCGCCGGCTTCCGGTTCATCGCGACGCTGCTCTTCGTCCTCGCGGTGGAGGCGATCCTCGGGACGCTCATCCTCCAGCTCAAGCCCGCGCAGTTCTACCTCGCGCGCTACGGGGCGATCGGGAAGCTCATCGTCGCGCTGCGGCTCGACGACATCTTCCACGGGCTCCCGTTCGCGCTGCTCATGGCGCTCTTCGGCGCCTCGGTCATCGCGTCGGCGACGATGCGCTGGCCGGTGAAGGTCCGGAACGCCGGGTTCTTCATCTGCCACGTCGGCCTCATGACCTCCCTCGCGGGCGCGGGCGCCTCGGCGACCCTCGCGATCCGCGGCCGCATCGACCTGTTCGCGGGCGGCGAGACCGCCACCCACGTCCGCGTGATGAAGGCGAACCAGCCGACCGGCGAGGCCGCCGCGCTCGGGTTCGACCTGCGGCTCGATCGCTTCGAGGCGCCGTCGTACGAGTCGGAGTACCGGATCGGCTACTACGAGCAGGGCGAGGTGAGGGACGAGCACGGCGTCCACATGCAGTGGCGCCTCAAGGCGAGCTTCGAGCCGGACCTCGAGAAGCACCGGCTCCCTGGCGGCGACTCGTTCCAGCTGAAGGGCGTCTACCCCGACTTCCGGCCGGTGCCCGACCCGAAGACGCAGCAGGTGGTGTACGGCACCGCGTCGCAGGAGTGGCGGAACCCCGCGATCGTCCTCCAGCTCAACGCCGGCGGCCTGCCGAAGGAGTCGTTCATGATGGCGGCGCGCCCGCAGCCCGCCTTCATCTCCCCGACCCGCGCGCTCGTCTTCGAGAAGCGCGGCGAGGAGAAGCGCGCGTACATCTCGCACGTGACGGCGCTCCGCGGCGGCGAGCAGGTGAAGCAGGTCATCTCGGTGAACGAGCCGATGGTCCACAACGGCTGGACGCTCTACCAGGTGAACTACAACCCCGAGGACCCGACCTACTCCGGGCTCGACGCCGTCTACGATCCGGGCGTCGCCTGGGTGTTCCTCGGGTTCGGGCTCATCTGCCTCGGCGTCTTCTACATGTTCTACCTGGAGCCGCGCCTGAAGGGCCGCGCTCCGGCCGCCGCCAAGGCGTAGCGAAGGAGAGAGGCCTCCACCATGCTCCAGTACGTCATCGCCGAGCACCCGTTCTTCGTCGCCACGACGGCGGTCTACGCCGCGTCCGCCGCGTTCTACGCGGCCGCGTGGCGCTCCACGAGGGCCTTCGTCGGCCAGGCCGCGACCGGCCTCATGGCCATCGCCCTCGTCCTGAACACCGGGCTCATCGCGCAGCGCTGGGTCGACGCCGGCCGCGCGCCGTTCAAGTCGCTCTTCGAGTCGCTCGTCTTCTTCGCGCTGTGCGTCGCGCTCGTCTACGTCTTCTTCGAGTTCATCTACCGCACGCGGGTCTTCGGCGTGCCCGCGGCGCTCCTCGCCCTCGGCTGCATGGGGTACGCGCTCGCCAAGTGGGACGCGGAGATCGTGAAGCTCCCGCCGGCGCTCCAGTCGCCCTGGTTCGTGCCGCACGTGATGGTCTACTTCGTCGGCTACGCGGCGGTGGCGATCGCGTTCACGCTCGCCATCATCCAGCTCCTCGCCCCGCGCGTGCCGGTCGTCCAGAAGCTCCTCTCCGCCCGCGCCGGCACGATCATGAGCGGCAAGCCGCTCGACGTGGAGACGATGTCCTACGAGCTCGTGCGGTTCGGCTTCGCGCTGCTCACCATCGGGCTCCTCGTCGGCTCGGTCTGGGCGAAGAGCGCCTGGGGCGACTTCTGGGTCTGGGACCCGAAGGAGAACTGGTCGCTCGTGACCTGGCTCGTGTACGGCGGCTACCTGCACCTCCGCCGCGTCCGCGGGTGGCGCGGCGACAAGGGCGCCTGGCTCCTCATCGCCGGGTTCGCGGTCGTGATGTTCACCTACCTCGGCATGCACCTCCTCCCGACGGCGGAGGAGAGCGCGCACGTGTACACGCAGTAGCTTCTACGTGGTCGTGGACTTGGTCGTGGTCGTGGTCGTGGTCGTGGTCGTGGACGCGAGCTGAATCACTCGCGTCCCGGCTCACGTCCACGTCCACGTCCACGTCGAGGTTGGCGCCGAGCGGGCGCCGCTACTTCGCGACGTCCACGACCCGCCGGCCCGACGCGCCGCTCCGGTACTCCTTCAGGCGGTACTGGATCTTCCGGATCGAGACGCCGAGCACCTCGGCGGCGCGCGCGGTCGAGCCGCCGCACTGGTCGAGCGTGCGGAGGATCGCCTCGCGCTCGATCTCGAAGAGCGTCGCGCCGGGGATCAGCGCCGACGCCGTGCTCTCCTCGGGCCGCGCGCCGTGGAGCACCGGCGCGAGGTCGTCCGCGGTGATCTCCGGGCCCTGCGCCGAGCCGACCGCGCGCTCGACGATGTTCGCGAGCTCCCGCACGTTGCCCGGCCAGTCGTACGCGAACAGGGCGGAGAGCGTGCCGGGGGTGACGCCGGAGATCTCCTTCCCCGCCGCGCGGGCGTACAGGTCGATGAAGTGCGAGACGAGCGCCGGGATGTCGGCCTTCCGGGCGCGGAGCGCCGGCAGCGACACCGACACGACGTTCAGCCGGTAGTAGAGGTCGTCCCGGAAGCGGCCGGCGCGGACCTCCTCGGCGAGCTCGCGCTGGGAGCCGGCGACGACCCGGACGTCGACGCGCAGCGTCTCGCTCCCGCCGAGCCGCTCGAACTCGCCCTGCTGCAGGACCCGCAGGAGCTTCACCTGCACCGGCGGCGCCATCCGGCCGACCTCGTGCAGGTACACGGTGCCGCCGTTGGCCTCCTCGAACCGGCCCGTGCGCCGCGACTCGGCCTCCGGGAACGCGCCGCGCTCGTGCCCGAACAGCTCGGACTCGAGGAGCGCCTCCGAGAGCGCCGCGCAGTTCACGTGGACGAACGGCCGGTCGCGCCGCGGCGACGCCTCGTGCAGCGCCTGCGCGACGTGGCCCTTCCCGGTGCCGAACTCGCCCTGCACGAGCACGGTCGCCTTGGTCGGGGCGACGCGCCTCACCACCTCGACGACGGCGTGCAGCTCGGGGGAGGCGCCCACGATCGCGAGCCGCCGCCGGATCGTCTCCCGGAGCGCCACGCCGTCCTTGCGGAGGAGGCGCTTCTCGAGCGCCTTCTCGAGGACGACCAGCACCTGGGCGGCGTCGAGCGGCCGGACGAGGTAGCTCTCCGCGCCCGCCCGCAGGGCGGCGACCGCGGCGTCGAGCCGGTCCTGCGCCGCCGCGACCACCACCGCCGCGTCGGAGCGCGCCTCGCGCAGCCGGCTCACCGTCGACGCGGGGTCCGCGTCCGCGAGCGCGCCGTCGATCACCACGGCCGCGGGCTGGAAGCTCGGGACGAGCGCGAGGGCGCCGTCGACGGACGAGGCCTCGACGGCGTCGAAGCCCGCCTCGCACAGCGAGGCCCGCAGGGCCGCGCCGTCGAGCGGGTTGGGATCCACGATCAGGATGCGTTCGCGCTTCATCTCCGGTCCGGGCAAATAGCAAGCGGCGTACCCGGGTTTCGTGCAGCTTCCCGTGCACGAATTGCGCGAGCGCCGGATGACGCGTGCCCCCTCATACGCACCCAACCCCAGGCTCCGCCACCGGA
>JAHWYA010000100.1 GCA_020028115.1 Anaeromyxobacter sp. | reverse complement strand
CTCCTCCGCGCGCGTGCGCAGCGCGGCGGGGTCCTGCGCGATCGCGCGCCAGACCGGGATCCGGGCGGCGGCCTCGCCGCGCTCGTAGTGCGCGAGCGTCGCCGTGAGGGCGGCGAGCGTGACCTTGTCGAGCCGCAGCGCCCGCACGAGCGGGTGGCGCTTCACGCGGCGGATCGCCTCGAGCCGTCCGACGAGGATCCCCGCCTGCGGGCCGCCGAGGAGCTTGTCCCCGGAGAAGCAGACGAGGTCCGCGCCCGCCGCGACGCGCGCCTGGACGGTCGGCTCGTCGCCGAGGCCGAGCGGCGCGGTCTCGAGGAGCGAGCCCGAGCCGAGGTCGTCGACCACCCACAGGTCGTGCGCCCGGGCGAGCGCGACGAGCTCGGCGAGCGTCGCGTCGTGGGTGAAGCCGCGGAGGGAGAAGTTCGACCGGTGCACCGAGAGGAGGATGCGGGTGCGCGGCCCGATCGCCTCGGCGTAGTCCCGCGCGTAGGTCCGGTTCGTGGTCCCGACCTCGACGAGCGCCGCGCCGGAGCGGCGCAGGACGTCCGGGATCCGGAACCCGCCGCCGATCTCGACGAGCTGCCCTCGCGAGACGACGACCTCGGGCCTCCCGTCCGGCGGCGGCTCGCCCGTGGCGGCCGGCGCCGGCCGCGCCTCGGAGGGCCGCGCCTCGCCGAGGGCGGCGAGCGCGAGCATCACCGCCGCGGCGTTGTTGTTCACCGCCACGGCGCCCTCGGCGCCGCACAGCCGGCAGAGGGCCGCCTCGGCGTGGCCGTAGCGGTCGCCGCGCTCGCCGGCCTCGAGGTCGTACTCGAGGTTCGAGTAGCCCTCGGCCGCCCGCCGCATCGCGTCGATCGCCTCCGCCGAGAGCGGCGCCCGTCCGAGGTTCGTGTGGACGACGACCCCGGTCGCGTTCACGACCGGCCGGAGGGACCCCCGGCCGGCCGGGACGAGCCGGGCGAGGAGGGCCGCCTCGAATGCCTCCGCGGCAGGGCAGGGGGCGCCGGCCAGGATGGCCTTCCGCGCCTCCTCCAGCACCTCCCGGACGGCCTCGACCACCGCGCCATGGCCGAGCCGGGCGACGAACCCCGCCCGATCCGCCGCGGCGAGGAGGAGATCGGTCTTGGGCAGCTTCCGGAGCTCCGGGAGCGGCGCGGGCGGAGCGGAATTTGGAGCGGTCATGTCCGCAAGCTCCGGGCAGTTTTCGAGGGAGAAGAGGCTTGTCTAAGCGGCGGCAAGAGGGTAATCCTTCGCCCCACTCCTATGCCCCCGATCGTAGCCTCTCCCGCGGCTGCAGAGTCCTATTTGTGGGCCATCATCCTCTTCCCGCTCGCCGGGGCCATCGTCAATGGCCTCGTCGGACGCCGCATCGGGAGGGGGAACGTCGCGCTCGTGGCCATCGGCGCGATGCTCGGGGCGCTCGTCGTCTCGTCGATCGCCTTCTCCCACGCGCTGGGCGGCACCACGCTCCAGTTCCGCGGCGAGCCGTGGTTCCGGGTACCCGGGCCCGACGGTCGCGCCCTGGTCTCGATCACGTGGGGGCTGCTCGTCGACCGGCTCTCCGCGACGATGATCATGGTCGTCACGGGCGTCGGGACGCTCATCCACGTCTACTCGACCTCGTACATGTCGCACGAGGACGACGCGGGCTTCGCCCGGTTCTTCACGTACCTGAACCTGTTCGTCGCGGCGATGCTCACCCTCGTCCTCGGCGACTCGCTCGTCCTCACCTTCGTCGGGTGGGAGGGCGTCGGCCTCTGCAGCTACCTGCTCATCGGGTTCTGGTACACCGACCCGGCGAAGGCGTACGCGGGGCGCAAGGCGTTCGTCACGAACCGCATCGGCGACTTCGGCTTCCTCATCGGCCTCTTCGCCCTCTTCTCGATCTTCGGCACCTCGAACTACGGCGAGCTCTCCGCGGCGGCGCGCGCCCTCGGCGATCCCTCCCAGATCATCCAGGGCGGGCTCTTCGCCGGCCGCACCTTCCAGTGGGCGATCTCCTTCGCGCTCCTCGGGCTGTTCGTCGGCGCGTGCGGCAAGTCCGCCCAGCTCCCGCTGTACGTCTGGCTGCCCGACGCGATGGCGGGCCCGACGCCGGTCTCCGCCCTCATCCACGCGGCGACGATGGTCACCGCGGGCGTCTACCTCGTCGCCCGGAACTCGTACCTGTTCAGCCTCGCCCCGGCGGCGATGGCGACGGTCACCTTCGTCGGCGCGCTCACCGCCCTGTTCGCGGCGCTCATCGCCTTCGTCCAGACCGACATCAAGAAGGTGCTCGCCTACTCCACCGTGAGCCAGCTCGGGTTCATGTTCATCGGCGTCGGCTGCGGCGCCTGGTGGGCGGGCATCCTGCACCTCGTCACCCACGCCTTCTTCAAGGGCTGCCTGTTCCTCGGGGCGGGGTCGGTGATGCACGGGATGGGAGACGAGACGGACATCCGGAAGATGGGCGGCCTGTGGCGGAAGATGCCCTGGACCGCGCTCACCTTCGGGATCGCGACGATCGCGGCGACCGGCATCGTCCCGCTCTCCGGCTTCTGGTCGAAGGACGCGATCCTCGGGAGCGCGCTCTTCAGCCACAACTCGGCCTGGCACCAGGTCGGGCCGATCGCGTACGGCATCGGCGCCGTCGCGGCGCTCGGCACCGCCTTCTACATGACGCGGCTCTACGCGCTCACCTTCCTCGGCAAGCCGCGCACGCACGCGGCCGAGCACGCCCACGAGTCGTCGCCGGTCATGTGGGTGCCGCTCCTCGTCCTCGCCGTCGCCGCGACCGTGGCGCTCGTGCTCGCCCTGCCGGGCAGCATGATCTTCGAGCACTACCTCGCGCCGGTCTTCCAGAGCGGCACGCAGCGGCTCCTCGCGACCGGCCACGTCCACGCGGGCGCGCACCCGTCCTGGCCGTACTTCGCCGCCTGGGGCATCGCCGCGGCGGGCACGCTCGTCGCGTGGGTCATGTACGTCGGCCCCTCGACGGACGCGCCCGTGACGCTCGCGAACCGGTTCCCGCGGGTCTACCAGCTCGCGGTCGACAAGTTCCGCGTCGACGAGCTGTACGCGGCCGTCGTCCTCGAGCCGGTGAAGCTCGCCGCCTACCTGCTCTGGCGCATCGTGGACGTCTTCGCGATCGACGGGCTGCTCGTGAACGGGGTCGCGCGGGTCGTCTCCTTCGTCAGCGGGGTCGTCCGGCTCGCCCAGAACGGCGACGTCCAGCGCTACGCCGCGATCATGGCGATGGCCGCCGCGGTCATCCTCTGGACCGTGCTCGGCGCGGGAGGGCGCTAACCGTGTTGCTCACCATCACCACCTTCCTGCCGGCCCTCGGCGCCCTCGCCCTCGTGCTCGTCCCGGGCACGGAGGCGCGCCAGCACAAGGCCTTCGCGTTCGTCCTCTCGCTCATCACCTTCTTCGTGTCGCTCGGGCTGTGGTTCGGCTTCGACGCCTCGCCCGGCGCGCCCGAGTTCCAGTTCGAGCAGTTCGTCCCCTGGATCTCCTCGCTCGGGATCGGCTACCACGTCGGGCTCGACGGAGTGGCGCTCCTGCTCGTGATGCTCACGACGGCGCTCACGCCCATCGTCGTGCTCTCGACCTGGAACGCGGTCGAGGACCGGGTGAAGGAGTTCATGATCGCGCTGCTCGTCCTCGAGACGGCGATGATCGGGACCTTCGCCGCCCTGGACCTCGTGCTCTTCTACGTGTTCTGGGAGCTCATCCTCATCCCGATGTACCTCCTCATCGGCGTGTGGGGCTCGCAGAACCGCCTGTACGCGACGGTGAAGTTCTTCATCTACACCTTCGCCGCGAGCGTCCTCATGCTGCTCGCGATCCTGTACGTCTACTTCCACGACGGCGGGACGTTCGACTACGTCGAGGCGCGCCAGGCCCTTCAAGTTTCGCCGGACGCGGCCCGCTGGCTCTTCCTCGCCTTCGCCCTCGCGTTCGCGGTGAAGGTCCCGATGTTCCCGCTCCACACCTGGCTGCCCGACGCCCACACCGAGGCGCCGACGGCAGGGTCCGTGATCCTGGCGGGCGTGCTCCTCAAGATGGGCACCTTCGGCTTCTTCCGGTACGCGATGCCGCTCTTCCCGGAGGCGGCGCTCCACTTCCGGACCCTCATCGCCACGCTCGCGACCGTCGGCATCATCTACGGCGCGCTCATGTCGCTCGTGCAGACCGACATGAAGCGGCTCGTCGCCTACTCCTCCGTCTCGCACCTCGGCTTCGTCATGCTGGGGCTCATGGCGCTCTCCGCCGAGGGGCTCACCGGCGGCGTCTACCAGATGCTGAACCACGGCGTCTCGACGGGCGCCCTGTTCCTCCTCGTCGGCATGCTCTACGAGCGCCGGCACACGCGGCTCATCTCAGAGTACGGCGGCCTCGCGCGGCAGGTGCCGCTCATCGCGGCCGTCTTCGTGATCGTGACGCTCTCGTCCGTCGGGCTCCCCGGCACGAACGGGTTCGTCGGCGAGTTCCTCATCCTCTCCGGCACCTGGCTCTCGCGCCTCCGCCACTCCGCGGTGTTCTCGACGCTCGCCGCGACCGGCGTCATCCTCGGGGCGGTGTACATGCTGCTCCTCGTCGAGCGCGTGTTCTTCGGCAAGCTCACGAACGACCACAACCGCCACCTGCCCGACCTGACGCTGCGCGAGGGCTTCGTCCTCGCCCCGATGATCGCGCTCATCGTCGTGATGGGGCTCGTGCCGCAGCCGTTCCTCGCCCCGGCGAAGCCCGCGGTCGACCGGCTCGTCCAGCGCTTCCAGCAGGTCGAGGTGCGGCTCGGCCAGGGCCCCCAGGTCGGCACCGAGACCACGGCCTTCGCGGCCCGCGCCGCCCTGCCGGGCGTCCCGGCCATGCCGGCGCCGCTCCCGGCCGCGCCCGCCCACCCCGAGGTCCACTGACATGACCGGCTTCCCGACCAAGGACTTCGTGGCACTCGTCCCGGTGGCGATCCTCACCGTCGGGGCCATCGCGCTCCTCCTGTCCGAGGTGTTCCTCGTGTCCGGCCGCCGCAGCTACCAGGCGGTGCTCACGGTCGCCTTCGCCGCCGCCGCCGGGCTCTACGCGGCGTGGGTGCCGCCGGCCGGCGCCGTGTTCGGGCGGCAGGGCATGTCCGACAACTTCTCCGCCTTCGTGACGGTGATCGTCTGCGGCGGGCTCGCGCTGTCGGCGCTCGTCGGCGCGGGGTGGCTCGACGCGCGCGGCGCCGAGCGCGGGGAGTTCTACGCGCTCGCCATGTTCGGCGCGGCCGGCATGTCGCTCCTCGGGATGGCGAGCGACTTCCTCGTCGCGTTCATCGCCATCGAGACGATGAGCCTCGCGACGTACGCGCTCGCCGCCTACATGCGGCGCGGGCGGCGCCCGGCCGAGGCGGCGTTCAAGTACCTCGTCCTCGGCGCGATCTCGTCGGCCCTGTTCCTGTACGGCGCGGCGCTCCTCTTCGGCGCGACGGGCACGACGCTCTTCTCGGACCTGTCCCGCGGCGGCGGCACCGCGCTGCACCTCGCCGGCCTCGGCCTCGTCGCGGCGGGCGTCGCGTTCAAGGTCGCGGCGGTCCCGTTCCACGCCTGGACCCCGGACGTGTACGAGGGCGCCCCCACGCCGGTGACGGCGTTCATGGCCGCGGGCGTGAAGACCGCCGCGTTCGCCGTCCTCGCCCGGATCTTCCTCGGCGCGATGGGCGGCGGCACCGAGCAGGCGACCGCCCTCGGCGGCATCGTCGCGGCGCTCGCGGTCCTCACGATGGTGTTCGGCAACCTGCTCGCGCTCCCGCAGCGGAGCGTGAAGCGGATGCTCGCGTACTCGTCCATCGCGCACGCCGGGTACCTGCTCGTCGGCATCGTCTCGGCGGCGGCGGCGGGCGCGCGCGACAAGGCGCTCTCGGGGATGCTCTTCTACCTCGCGGCCTACAGCGCCACCGCGATCGGCGCCTTCGCCGTCGTCGGCGCGGTCGAGCGGCGCGGCGGCCGCGACGACGAGCCGGCCGACACGTGGGACCTCGATCGCTTCGCGGGCCTCGCGCGCCGGCGTCCGGCGCTCGCCTTCGCGATGGCGGTCTTCCTCCTGTCGCTCGCCGGCGTCCCGCCCACCGCGGGGTTCGTCGCGAAGCTGTACCTCTTCCAGGCGGCGGTCGGCGCGCAGCTCTACGGGCTCGCGATCGTCGGTGTCCTGACGAGCGTGCTCGGCGCGTACTACTACCTGCGCGTCGTCGTCTACATGTACATGCGGCCGGCGGAGGGCGCCGAGCCGGACGGCCTGTCGACGACCGGCCTCACGCTCGCGCTCGGCGCGGCGGTCGCCGTCGTGGTCGTGCTCGGCGTCCTCGCCGAGCCGGTCGCGCGCCTCGCGCAGGCGGCGAGCAACATTCTTTCGTAGCCGCCCACCGCGAGGGCAGGCGCGGGGCGCCCTCCCCCGATTACGGACGGGGCACGCGCCACCGACGACCCGGGCGTCTTCCCCGACGGGGAACGGCACCCGCTCGGACTCGCGCCCGAAGGCGCGAGTCCTCGGTGTTAGGAAGGCGCGAGTCCTCGGTGTTAGGCGGGGACGTGCGCGACGAGCTCGTCGGCTCGGAACGGCTTCGGCAGCGCGCGGGCGGCCGGGTGGCGCCGCGCCGCGGCCGCGAGCAGGTCGGCGTGCGGGCTCGTCGCGACGGCCCGGAGCCCGGCGCCGGCCGCGATC
>JAHWYA010000588.1 GCA_020028115.1 Anaeromyxobacter sp. | reverse complement strand
GCACGCGCTCGCGCAGCTCGGCCTCGCGCTCCGCGCGCCCGGCATGGACACCGAGCTCGCGAGCCGGCTGCTCCTGCCGACGCGGCGCGAGCACGCGCTCGCGGACGTCGCGCGCGAGCGGATCAGCTGCGAGCTGCCGCGCGACCCGAGCGGCGGCGACGCGGCGCGCAAGTCCGAGCGCGTCCCCGTGGACGGGCTCGAGGTCGAGCGGGTGGCGGAGTGGGCCGGGCCCTGCGCGGCGTCGGTCGCGGACCTCGCCCCCGCCCTCGAGCGCGCCCTCGAGGAGACGGGGCTCGCCCCGCTCTACCGCGACGTCGAGGCGCCGGTCGTCCCGGTGCTGTTCGAGATGGAGCGCGCGGGGATCCTCGTCGACCGCGGCGCGATGACCGGGATGAGCGAGGAGTTCGGGCGCACGATGGAGGGGCTCGAGGCGCGGATCCACGCGGCCGCCGGGCGCCGCTTCAACATCGCGTCCACCCGCGAGCTCGCGCAGGTGCTCTTCACGGAGCTCGAGCTGCCGGTGCTGAAGCGGCTCAAGACCGGGCCCTCGACGGACCAGGACGTCCTCGAGAAGCTCGCCGAGCAGCACGAGCTGCCGAGGCTCGTCCTGGAGCACCGCACGCTCGCGAAGCTGAAGGGGACCTACGTCGACGCGCTCCCGCAGCTCATCGACCCGGCGGACGGGCGGATCCACACGACCTTCCACCCGGCGGGCGCCGCGACGGGCCGGCTCTCGTCGGTGGACCCGAACCTCCAGAACATCCCGATCCGCACCGAGCTGTCGCGCCGGATCCGCGCGGCGTTCGTCGCGCCGCCGGGGCGGCGGCTCCTCTCCGCCGACTACTCGCAGATCGAGCTCCGGATCCTCGCGCACTACTCGGACGACCCCGCGCTCGTCGAGGCCTTCCGCAACCGGGAGGACATCCACACGCGGACCGCGGCGGAGACCTACGGCGTCGACCCGTCGGCGGTGACCCCCGACATGCGGCGCGTCGCGAAGATGCTCAACTTCGGCATCGCGTACGGCCTCTCCGCGTTCGGCCTCTCGCAGCGGCTCGATCTGCCCGGCGCCGAGGCGCAGGCGATCATCACGCGGTACTTCGAGCGGTACACGGGCGTGAAGCGGTACGTCGACTGGGCGGTCGACGAGGCGCGCAAGAAGGGCGAGTCCCGCACGCTCTTCGGCCGCGTCCGCGCGATGCCCGACATCACGGCGCGCAACCCCGCCCTGCGGAACGCGGCGGAGCGCACGGCCATCAACATGCCGATCCAGGGGACGGCCGCGGACATCGTGAAGCTCGCGATGGTGAAGGTCCACGCCGCGCTCGCGCGGGAGAAGCTCGACGCGCTCCTGCTGCTCCAGGTGCACGACGAGCTCGTGCTCGAGGTGGGGGAGCGCGACCTCGTGCACGTCGAGGCGCTCGTGAAGCGGGAGATGGAGGCGGCGGCGCCGCTGAAGGTCCCGCTCGACGTGGAGGTCGGGCACGGGCGGAGCTGGGCGGAGGCATAACACCGCCGGCTGAAGCCGGCGGAACACGCCGCGCCGGAGGCGCGGCACCCCGGAAGCGTCGCCGGTCCGGGACCGCGCCGCGAGCTCACGAGGGCGAACACCAACGGCGGCCGGGTCGAGGTCGAGGTCGGGGTCGGGGTCGGGGTCGCTGTCGGGGTCGCGGTCGGGGTCGCGGTCGCGGTCGCGGTCGGCGTCGCGTTCGCGTACCCCGCTTCCGGCTCGCGCACCCGTGGCCCCCGCGGATTCGAGCAGTAGCGATCCATCAGCTCGTCGCCGTACACCTCCCGCGCATATCGGAGATTGTGCGGCTTGCATGCGACCCGGATGTTCACAATCGTCGCCGGCCCGCCGAGCGCCCTCGGCTCGATGTGGTCGAGCTCGCACTGGTACGTCGATCCGCAGATGCCGCCGTCCGCAGTCGGGAACTGGCACCGCCCGCCGTCGCGGAGCCAGACCTCGCGGGCGACGTCGGCGGGGATGGCGCCGGAGTCCGCCGCGCGCGGCGGCGGCACCTTTCGCGGGTTCTTCACGAGGTGGCGGCGCTTCGCCCCCTGCGCGAGGACGAGGTCGAGCGCGGCCTCGAGCACCTGAGCGTCCGTGGCGCCCGGGAGCTTGTGCGAGAGCGCGTCGCGCGCGGCCGCGAGCTTCTGACGGAAGGTGCGAGGGACGGTGAGGTGGAAGCGGTCCAGCTCGGCGGTGAGCGGCTCGACCTCTGCGCGCGGGAGGGGCACCGCGACGTGGACGGGCGCCGCCAGGGCGGTCGAGTTGACCGGCGTCACTTCACCCGGGTGAAGTTCGAGCGCGGCCGTGGACCGGGGCGGTAAGCCCGCATCATCGCGGGAGCCGGAGAGAGCCTGCGGGACGGGAACGAGGACCGTGGTCACGACCGTACGCTGCGGGACGACCTCGGCGGGCCGGAGCTCCGCCGTGATCGACTTGGCCTCGCGCTTCGAGGCGTGGAAGAAGCGCGGCAGGACCGTCGCGATGTTCT
>JAHWYA010000587.1 GCA_020028115.1 Anaeromyxobacter sp. | reverse complement strand
GCGCGCCCCGCGGCTCCGGGCGGCGAGGGCGGCGACCGCCCCGGCCATCCCGCCGCCCACGACGAGGAGCTCCGCGTCGAGGACCCGCGTCACCAGGGCACCTCGAGGAGCCCGGTCGCGCCGCGCACCAGCTCCTCCTGGGCGAGCTGCGCGCGGTCGAGGACGGCGCGGCGCTCGCGCCAGCCCTGGTCGAGGAGGTCCGCGAGCTCGGCGCGGATCCGGTCGGCGTCCCACCCGAGCTCGCGCCCCGCGAGCTGCGCCGCGATGCGCGCGCAGTCGACGCCCGCGCACGCGCCGAGCCCGACGCGGCAGCGGCGCCGCAGGTCCTGGAGCCGCCGCACCTTCTCGTGGCGGGCGCAGTGGACCACCTCGGCGGCGAGGATGCCCTCGTCGCGGCACAGGACGAGCCCGAGCCGCGGGTCGTCCTCGACGAGGCGCAGCACCTCGCGCGCGCGGCTCCCGTGGCGGTAGACGAGCCGCGCCGCGACCGGCGCCGCGACGAGGCCGCCCTCGGCGAGCCGCGCCGGGTCGAGGACCTCGTCGCCGCCCGGGAGCGGCACCTCGTGCGTCCGGCAGGTGCCGCGCGGACGCGCGAGCAGGCTCAGGATGCGGTCGGTGGCCTCCTCCGCCTGCGCGCGGTAGGAGGCGAGCTTCCCGCCCACGAAGGAGAGCAGCCCCGCGAGCCCGTCCGCGGCGCCGTCGTGGAGCTGGTGCTCCCGCGAGAGCGCGTCCTCGTTTGGCCCGTACGCGTGGATCGTCGTGCGGAGCCCGCACCAGGCGCGGGTGACGCGCGCCGCGCGCACGCCCGGCACGAGCGAGGCCGCGCCCTCGAGCAGGTACTCGACCTCGTCGTTCGTCGCCTCGAGGTCGTCGGGATCGCCGTAGTAGTCATCGTCGGTCGTCCCGACGATCGACTCCGACTCGTGCGGCATGAGGAACATCTGCCGCCCGTCCACCGCCGAGCAGATGACGCCGTAGTTCGAGTAGCGGCGGTCGAGGGTGAGGTGGACCCCCTTCCCCGGCCGCATGGGGACCTTCGCGCCGTTCCGGCGGGCGAGCCCGGGCGACCATGCCCCGGTCGCGTTGAACACGACCGGCGCACGCGCCTCGCCCTCCTCGCCGGTGAGGACGTCGCGGAAGCGGACCCCCTCGACCCGCCCCGGGCCGCGGAGGAGCTCGCGCGCCTCCGTCCACGTCCGCACCTCCGCGCCGCGCGCCTCGGCATCGAGTGCGTTCAGCGTGCAGAGGCGGAACGCGTCGATGCCCCACTCGTCGAGCGTGACCGCGCCCGACAGGCCGGGCCGCAGGCCGGGCTCGAGGGTGTAGAGATCTTCAGCAGACAGCCGGGTGGAAGGCTTCCCTCGCTTGAGCGGCTGGTACTGGTCGTAGGTGCCGACGTAGACCTCGGTCGCGTACCAGGTGGCGCGCTCGGCGAGCGTCGCGCCGTCCCGCTTCGAGGCGAACGGCATGAGGAACGGGATCCGGAACAGGAGATGGGGCGCGATCCGCTGGATGTACCCGGAGTCCTTGCAGGCGAGCGCCGTCACCTTGCGGTCGGACAGCATGTAGCGGATCCCGCCGTGGATCATCCCGGAGCTGTTGCCGGACGCGCCGACCCCGAAGTCGGCGCGCTCGAGCAGGAGGACGCGCAGCCCGCGCATGGCGCAGTCGCGGGCCACGCCGCAGCCGTTCACGCCGCCGCCGAGGACGATCACGTCGTAGTCCGCCACGGGGGGGAGCCTAGCCCGGGGTCGCCGCGAGCGAGGCAGAAAAGGAGGGCGCAGGTTAAGTCCCGGCGTCGGGAGGTCGCGCACCATGTTCGGCTCGTTCGGCAAGACGCTCAGGCTCCCCACACCCGAGGAGGCGCTGCCCGGCCGGCCGGACCCGCTGGAAGTGCCGGAGCGCCACTTCGTGAACGGGAACCGGATCGTCCCGCCGTTCCCGGACGGCCTCGAGCTCGCGGACTTCGGCCTCGGCTGCTTCTGGGGCGCGGAGCGGGCGTTCTGGCAGCTCCCCGGCGTCCACGCCACCGCGGTCGGCTACCAGGGCGGCGCGACGCCGAACCCGACCTACCGCGAGGTCTGCACCGGCCGGACCGGCCACGCGGAGGTGGTGCGCGTCGTGTTCGACCCGGCGCGCGTCCGGTACGAGGACCTGCTCCGCACGTTCTGGGAGACGCACGATCCGACGCAGGGCATGCGGCAGGGGAACGACGTGGGCACCCAGTACCGCTCGGCGATCTACGCCCACTCGGAGGCGCAGCGCCGCGCCGCGGAGGCCTCGCGCGACGCGTACGCGGCGGCGCTGCGGGCGCGCGGGTTCGGCGAGGTGACCACCGAGATCCGCGACGCGCCGCCGTTCTACTACGCGGAGGAGTACCACCAGCAGTACCTCGCCAAGAATCCCGGCGGGTATTGCGGGCTCGGCGGGACCGGCGTCTCGTGCCCGGTCGGCACCGGGGTCGCGGGCGGGCCCGCGCGCCGGTGACCGGCCGCCCAGGAGC
>JAHWYA010000586.1 GCA_020028115.1 Anaeromyxobacter sp. | reverse complement strand
CGCCCGCGGGGCTCGGCGTCGCGGTGGACGCGCACGGGACCCCGGCGCCGGCGCCGGCGCGCGAGGGCGCGCGTGAGGTCGTGCGCGTGGAGGCGCACGACGTCCCGGCCCACGTCCGCGAGCCGAACCAGCCGCCCATCGGCGAGTTCCTGCCGTACGTGCAGGTCGGCTTCGGCGGCGAGCGGGCGGAGATCCAGGCGGACCTCGCCGACGTCTTCGCGTCCGCGGCCCGGTCCACCGAGGAGCTCCGCGCGTTCGCGCGCGCGATCCGGGCGGACGCCGGAAAGGACGCGCCGCCCGCGGCGCTCGCGCGCGCCGCGTGGGCCCGCGTCTCCCGCGAGATCCTCGGGTCCGGAGACGACGCCCTCCAGGCGAGCGAGAGCCTCTCGCGCGGCCGCGGGAACCGGCTCCTCGTCCTGCAGGCGGTCCTCGCCGAGCTCGGTCTCCGCGCCCGCGTCGCGCTCGCGAAGCCGTTCGGCAGCGACGCGACGCAGCGCCGGTTCGCCGGGCACGTCGCGTGGCCCCACGCGCTCCTCCGGATCGAGGCGGGCGGCGAGACGATCTGGCACGACGCGAGCTACCGGCTCGCGCCGCTCGGGACGCTGCCGGAGAGCGTGCTCGGCGTGGAGGCCCTGCTCCTGCCCGCGCCGGGCGAGCCGCTCGAGGTGGTGCGGACGCCCGAGCGCGCCGCCGTCGAGGACCGGCGGACGCTGGCGGTCCGGATCACGCTGCGGCCGGACGGGAGCGCCGCGCTCGAGGGCGAGGAGCGGTACCAGGGCGCCGCCGCGTCGGCCGCGAAGGCGGCGGTCGAGCGGCTCGACGAGACGGATCGGCGGCAGGCGGTGGAGGGGATGCTCGCGCGGAGCTTCCGCGGCCTCGCCCTCTCGTCGGTGGAGATGCTCGGCGAGGGCGATCCGGCGGCGCCGCTCGTGCTCCGCTGGCGCGGCACGGTCCAGGGCCTCGCGCGGCCGGCGAACGGCGCGCTCGTCATCGACGCGCCGCTCCTCCCGTCGCGGCTCGCCGCGCGCTACACGCAGCTCGCCGCGCGCACGACGACGCTCCTCGTGTCGTCGCCGGACCGGACCGTGCAGCGGATCGAGCTCGTCGCGCCGGAGGGGTTCACGGTCGCGCCCGCGCCGGCCGCCAGCGTCGACGCGCCGTTCGGCGTCTACTCGCGGCAGGAGCGCGCCGAGGGCCGGACCCTCGTCCGCGAGGAGCGGCTCGAGCTCGCCCGGGGGCGCATCCCCCCAGAGCGCTACCCCGAGTTCGCGGGGTTCGCCGCCGCCGTGGACCAGGTCCAGCAGCGCGGGGCGTTCTTCCCGCGGCAGGACGCAGCCGGTGTCGTACCCCGGGTACCCGCGGGTACGCCGGCACCCTCGACGCCCCAGCCGTGACCGATCCGTGATCCCGCGGGCTTCGCCGCCCGCAGGCGCGGCCCCGGACGGGCACGCGCGCTGCACATCCCTGGCTCGTGCGCTTCGTTCGACGGTTCGCAGAGAGCCTCACCCGCCTCGCGGTCTCCGCGTTCGGGTGGTTCCACCCCTCCGTCGCTCTCTGCTTCGCGGTCGATCGGGCAGCTCGCGGGACGCGCCGACCCCCCCCAGGCGCGTAACACGAAGTCCGATCGCGACGTGTGCCGCCACGCGCGGCGCACATGGCCGGGAACGTCCCTCTCCCTGGAGGACGCTCCCGGCCTTTTTCATTTCGTGCGGGCTCCGCCTCAGCTCGCCGGGATCGCCGGGAGCGCGTCCACGAAGTGGACGGCCGAGAACCCGAGCGTCGCGAGGAGCGCGCGCACCTGCCGCTCGGCCGATGCGCGCGCCCGCTCCCGCAGCGCCCGGTCCGCCTCGACCTCGCGCAGGAACGCGGCGCGGGCGAGCTCGAGGAGCCGCGCGGTCTCGGCCGAGTCGAGGTTCGAGCCGATGACCTCGGTCTCTCCGGGGCGGAGCTCGATCGTGGCGCGGACCGGCGGCAGGACGACCCAGACCTCGCGCCCCGCGACCCGCACCGACGATTCGTCGAGCCGCGCGAGGTCGAGCCCGAGGTGCGCGTCGGCGAACACGATCGCCTTCCCCTTCGGCGTGCGGAGCGCATGGCGGAGCCAGCCCGCGACGTCCTGCCAGAGCGAGTCGGCCTGGGACGGGTCCGGCGCGAAGGTCACCTTCTTGTAGAGCGTGACGTCGAGCGTCTCGAGCCGGGCGACCTCGCGGATCTTCAGCGCCACCGCGGGCGGATCGGGCAGCTCGGGTCCGCGGCGCGCGAGGCGCAGCCCGGCGCCGAGGCCGAGCCCGCCCACGAGGGCGACGACGGCGAGGAGAAGCGCGCGGCGCACGAGCGGGATGCTACCGCTTTCGGGCGCGGGCCGTACGCGTCTTGCGCGCCGTGCCTGGCTGGCCCGCAGGACGGGCCTTGCCCGCCCGGAGCGATCCTCGCGCTTTGGTCTCGCTCGCCCGACCGGCCGCCCCCGTCGTCCGCGCCGCGCGCGGCTTCCTCGGCGTCTTCCT
>JAHWYA010000099.1 GCA_020028115.1 Anaeromyxobacter sp. | reverse complement strand
GCCGAGCCCGCGGTTCGACTCCGGCCCGCTTCGCGGGCCTACGCTCACCGCGAACGGGAAGGAGGAGCCGGCGCCCGCGCCCTGACGCATCGCGTGGGGCACACCTGGGGCACACGGGGCGCCGGAAAAGAGAAACCCCCCGGTGGTTCGGGGGGTTGAATGTAGCGGGAAAAGGGATTTGAAACCTCCCGCCCGGGACCGGCTCCAACGGCGGCGGGCGCCGTGGCGGCGTCCCGCTCCGCGCGCCCCGTGCGCGCCCCGGAGCCCCGCATGTCGCTCGCCTCCCCGAAGATCCGCGCCGCGCTCGTCGCGCTCGTCCTGGGCGCCGCCGCCTGCCAGAGCTCGGCCGCCGCGCCCCCCGCGCCCGCCCCGGCGGACGCGAGCGGCCTCCCGCGCCTCGTCTTCTTCATGAACCCGTACGGCCGTCCGTGCCAGGTGCAGGACGAGCTGCTGCGCGGCATGGCGGCGGAGCTCACCGGCAAGATCACCGTCGTCTACATCCGGACGACCGAGGCCAGCGAGGTGCCGTTCTTCGAGCGGTTCGGGATCCGGTCGCTGCCGCAGCTCCTCCTCGTCGACGCCGCGGGCAAGGAGCTCCGGCGCGCGACCCCCGGCATCCAGCAGCCGGACGCCATCCGGCGGCTCGTCGGGATCTAGGGACCGCCCGGCCATGGACCTCGGCGCATCGTCCCTCGCGCTCTCGTTCGCCGCCGGGCTGGCGAGCGTGGCGAGCCCGTGCGTGCTCCCGGTGGTGCCGCTCCTCGTCGCGGGCACCCCGGAGGACCACCGCGCCCGGCCGGCGCTCGTCGTCGCCGGGCTCGCCGCGAGCTTCGTCGCGATGGGCGTCCTCATGAGCCTCTTCGGCGCCGCCGTCGGCCCGGCGGTGCCTCGGCTCGAGAAGGCGGTCGGGGTCGCCGTCGTCGTCTTCGGCGCCCTCCTCCTCGCCGACGTGAACGTCTTCAAGCGGCTCACCTGGCTGCAGCGGGTGGGGCCGGCCGGCGGCGGGCGCGTCTCGGGGCTCCTCCTCGGCCTGTCGCTCGGCCTCGTCTGGATCCCGTGCGTCGGGCCGATGCTGTCCGGCGTCCTCGCGACGGTGGCGACGGAGGGGTCGCTCGCGACGGGCGTGGTCCTACTCCTCGCCTACTCGGCGGGGTTCGCCGTGCCGATGCTCCTCGTCGGCTACGGGTCGCAGGCGCTCCGCCAGCGCGTCCGCGCGGTCGCGGCGCACCCGCTCGCCGTGCGCTGGGCGTCGGGCCTCCTCCTCGTCGGCTTCGGCGCGGTGATCCTGAAGAAGGGGATGCTGTTCGCCGGGATGTGACGGCCCCGGCTCAGGACCCCGGCAGGAGGAGCGGCCGCGCCGCCTCGACGAACGGGCGCGCCGCGTCGTCGTAGCGCGCCCGTCGCGCCCTGAGGTCCTGCACGAGCTCGAGGCCGGTCCGCTCGCACGGCGGCAGCTCCACGTCGGCCTTCCCGAGCGGCGTCACCCGCTCGCCCCAGCGGACGACGTGCGCGCACCAGGTGAGCCCCGCGCCGAAGGCGGGCAGCAGCAGGAGCGCGCCGGGCGATACGCGGCCCTCCTCGAGCGCCTCGACGAGCGCGACCGGCACGGTCGCGGCGGACATGTTCGCGTAGCGGTGGACGTTCACGAACACCTTCTCCGCCGGGACGCCGAGCCGCTTCCCCACCGCGTCGATGATCCGCCGGTTCGCCTGGTGCGGGACGACGAGGTCCACGTCCGCCGGCGACAGGCCGCGCTTCGCGAGCGCCTCCTCCCCGGCGTGGGCCATGCCCACCACGGCGCGCCGGAAGATCTCCTGCCCGTCGAAGTTCCAGCGGGTGTGGCCGTACGGGAGGCCGAGGTTCGCGTACCGGGCGCCGACCCCGCGGATGTCGAGGGCGCCGCGGGCCTCGCCGTAGCAGCCGAGCCGCTCGGCGAGGAGGCCCTCCTCGCGCTCCGTGGCCTGGATCACCACCGCGCCGCAGCCGTCGCCGAAGAGCACGGCGGTGTTCCGGTCGGTCCAGTCGAGGAACGGCGTCGGCACCTCCGCGCCGATCACCACCGCCGTCCGGATGACGCCGGTGCGGACGAGCCCCGTCGCGGCCGAGAGGCCGTAGAGGAAGCTCGTGCAGGCGGTGTTGAGGTCCATCGCCCCCGCGTTCCGGGCGCCGAGGCGGCGCTGGACGCCCGAGGCGACGTTATGGCCGCGTACGTCATCTCGAGGTGCTCTCCCGTCCGGCGGGGCGCGAGCCCCCGTCCGCGCCGTACAGCTCCGCGATCAGCGGCGCGAACTTCTCGTAGATCGTCTTCCGCCGGACCTTCATGGTGGCGGTGACCTCGTTGTCGTCGTGATCGAGCTCCTTGTCCAGCAGCCGGAAGGCGCGGACCTGCTCGACGGGCGCGAGCCCCTCGTTCGCGCGGTCGATCTCGGCCGCGACGAGGTCGCGCACCTCGGGCAGCCGCGCGAGGCTCTTGAAGTTCGTGTACGGGAGCCGGCGCTCGGTCGCCCACTGGCCGACGTTCTCGAAGTCGATCTGGACGAGCGCGGCGAGGTACTTCTCGCCGTCGCCGACGACCACCGCCTCCTTCACGTACGGCGACACCTTGAGCGCGTTCTCCACGAGCGACGGCGAGACGTTCTTCCCGCCGGCGGTGACGAAGATCGCCTTCTTGCGGTCGACGATGCGGAGCTGCCCGTCGGGATCCAGCTCGGCGACGTCGCCGGAGTGGAGCCAGCCGTCGCGGACCGCCGCGGCGGTCGCCTCGGGATCGCGGTAGTAGCCCGCGAAGATCGTCTCGCCGCGCTTCAGGAGCTCGCCGTCCGCCGCGAGCCGGAACTCCAGCTCCGGGATGACGCGCCCCACGGTGCCGAGCCGCACCTCGCCCGCGCGCTGCACGAACGAGAACCCGGTGCACTCCGTCATCCCGTACCCCTCGCGCACGGGGATCCCGAGGGCGTGGAAGAAGCGCAGGACCTCGGGCGAGATCGCCGCCGCCGCGGTGAAGGTGAGCCGCGCGCGGCGCAGCCCGACGAAGTTCTGGAGCGCCCGCAGCACGAGGAGGTGGGCGGCGAGCCGGAGCGCCGAGAGGACCGGCGACGGGCGCGCCCCGGCGAGCAGCGCCTCCGCGTGGCGGCGCCCGACCCCGAGCGCCCAGCCGAAGAGCGCGCGGCGCCAGCGGGCGGCCTCCTGCATCTTCACGACGATGGACGCCTGCAGCTTCTCCCAGATCCGGGGGACGCCGAGGAACACCGCCGGGGCGATCTCGCGGAGGTCGTCCTGGATCGTCCGGATAGACTCCGCGAAGTTGACCACCATCCCGAGGTGGAGCGGCAGGAAGACCGAGAGGATCTGCTCGGCGACGTGGCAGAGCGGCAGGTAGCTCACGACCGAGTCGCCCGCGCGGATGCCGGTCGCCGCCGCGGCGGCGCGCGCCTGCGCGAGGACGTTCCGGTGGGTGATCATCGCGCCCTTCGGGAAGCCGGTCGTGCCCGAGGTGTAGATGAGGAACGACACGTCGTCCGCGGCCGTCGCGTCCACGAGCGCGTCGAAGCGCCCCGGGTTCGCCCGCTCGTGCTCGGCGCCGAGCCGCTCCACCTCCTCGAACGGGAGGATGCGCGGGTCGCGGTAGCTCCGCAGCCCGCGCAGGTCCGCCACGACGACGTGCCGGACGCGCGGCAGCTCCGCCGAGACCTCCAGGATCTTGTCGACCTGCTCCTGGTCCTGGCAGACGACCACCGTCGCCTCCGAGTGGGCGACGACGTACTTCACCTCCTGCGCCGGGCTCGTCGGGTAGACGCCCACCCCGATCGCGGAGGTGCTCATCGCGGCGAGCTCCGCGAAGACCCACTCGCGGCAGTTCTCCGAGAGGATCGCGACCTTGTCGCCCCGCCCGACGCCGAGCGAGACGAGCCCGAGGCAGAACCGGCGGACGTGGCCGAGGTAGCCCTCCCAGGTCACGCGCTGCCAGATGCCGAACTCCTTCTCGCGGAGCGCGACCTCGCCGGGCGCCTGCGCGGCGCGCTGCCGGAGCAGCTTGGGGAGCGTGTCGGCTACGACAGCCACCGCTTCCTCCGCTTGTAGTGCTTCACGTCGCGGTAGCTCTTCCGCTGCCCGCCGCGCCGGCCCAGGTAGAACTCCTGCACGTCGCGATCCTGCTTCAGCCGCTCCACCGGGCCGTCGAGCACGATCTTCCCGGACTCCAGGATGTAGCCGTACGAGGCGACCTCGAGCGCCATCGCCGCGTTCTGCTCGACGAGCAGGATCGTAGTGCCCTGCTCGACGTTGATCCGGCGGACGATCCCGAAGATCTCCTCGACGAGCAGCGGCGACAGCCCGAGGGACGGCTCGTCGAGGAGCATCAGGTCGGGGCGCGCCACGAGGGCCCGCCCGATCGCGAGCATCTGCTGCTCGCCGCCGGAGAGGTGGCCCGCGAGCGAGCCGCGCCGCTGCGCGAGGCGCGGGAAGTAGGCGTAGACCTTCTCGACGTCCTCGGCGACGCCGCCGCGCCCGCGCCGCGCGTAGGTCGCGCAGCGCAGGTTCTCGTCGACGTCGAGCTCCTCGAAAACGTGCCGCCCCTCCCGCACCTGGAAGACGCCGCGGCGGGCGATCTGGTGCGGGAGCAGGCGGGAGAGGTCCTCGCCGCGGTAGAGGACGGCGCCCGCCTCCACGGCGCCGTCCTCGAGCGGGAGGAGGCCGGAGATGGCCTTGAGCGTCGTCGTCTTCCCCGCGCCGTTCGAGCCGAGGAGCGCGACGATGCGACCCTCGGGCACCGAGAGCGAGAGCCCCTTCAGCACCTGGACGGTGTGGTGGTAGACGACCTCGAGGTTGTTCACCGCGAGGAGCGGCGGCGTCTCCGGCGTCGTCATCGCGTCACTTCACGTAGATCCAGTCGGAGGCCGGCTCGAAGATCCCCTTCTGGACGTTGGCCTTGTAGACGCGCCCGACGCCCGCCTTGTTGCCCGTGAAGGTGACCTTCCCGGTGATGCCGCCCGTGTCCCAGTCCTTGATGGTCGCGAGGGCGTCCTTGAGGTTGTCGCCGGTCACCGGCTTCTTCGCGTCGACGACGCGCCGGATCGCCTCGACGTAGACCATCCCGGTGAACCAGCCCTGGATGTACGAGTTCGGCCGGTACTTCTCGCCCGGGTGCGCCTTCTCGTTGTACTTGCGCATCGCGACGATCCCCGGGACGTCCTCCCAGTAGTAGGCGTACGGGTTCACGCCCATGTAGCCCTCGGCGTCGGGCCCGAGCTTCTCGATGATCGCCTTGTCCATCGACCAGAACGTCGACATGAACGTCGTCTGGAGGCCGTGGTCGCGCGCGGCGCGGATCACCTCCGGGATCGGCGCGAGCACGTACCCCTGGAAGATCACGAAGTCGGGCTGCGCCTTCTTGAGCGCGAGGACCTCGGTCGTCACGTCGACCGCGCCGACCTTCGTCACGACCTCGGCGACGACCTCGACGCCGAGCTCGGCCGCGCGGGCCTTCGCGGCGGCGATCGGGTCCTTGCCGAACTCGGTGTCGCTGTAGAAGAAGGCGACCTTCGGCTTCGTCCCCTGCTTCGCGTTCTTCGCGATGTACTCGAGCAGGATGCCGAACTGGTCCGAGTAGGTCGGGCCGGAGACGAAGGTGTACGGGTGGTTCTTCGGGTCGGCGAGCTCGGAGGAGAACGAGGTCGAGCCGTACAGCACCTTGTAGCGGCTGTTCAGCTCGGGGGCGAGCGCCTTCCCCTGCCCGGTCGACTCGCCGTACATCACCACCGGGTTGTGCTGCGCCATGATCTTCTTGAAGGCGGCGACCGCCTTCTCGGTGTCGTAGCCGCTGTCCTCGTAGATGTAGACGAGCTTCTTCCCCTTCACGATCCCCTGCTCGTTGGCGTAGGCGATGTAGTCGCCCAGGCCCGCGTTCAGGTGGACCCCGGCGAACGCGAAGCGCCCCGTGATCGGCTGGGTCGCGCCGATCTTGATCTCCTCGGGGGCCGCGGCGCGCGCGGCGAGGGCGGCGCCCGCGAGCAGCGCCGTGACGACGAGCCTCTGGATGCTGGACTTCATCGGTGCACCTCCGTGCCTCGGGTTCACTTCGGGAACGGCCACAGCGCGAAGAAGCGACGGCCGCGGTTCACGAGCTCGGCGAGGCCGTGGGGCTCGAACACGAGGAACCCCACGATCATCGCGCCGAACACGATGTCCCGCATCGGGTGGAAGAAGGTCATCGCGTCGGGCGCGAGCTCCTGCGCGACCTGGGCGAGGGAGCGGAGCCCCTCCGGCACGAGCGTCACGAACACCGTGCCGTAGATCGCCCCCTGGATCGACCCGAGCCCCCCCACGATGATCATCGCGAGGAACTGGATGGAGAGCGTGAGCGGGAAGCTCTCGGGCGTCACGACCTTCGTGAAGTAGACGAACAGGCCGCCCGCCACGCCCGCGTACCAGCTCGACACCATGAACGCGAGGATCTTGGTGCGGAACAGGTTCACGCCGATGAGCTCGGCGGAGAGGTCACGGTCCCGGACGGCCACGAACGCCCGCCCGACCCGGGTGCGAAACAGGTTCGCGGCGGCGTAGGCGTGCAGGACCACCACGACGAGCACGAGGTAGTAGGTGCGCAGGTCGGTGTCGAGCACGAGCCCGGGGAGCCGCGCGGGCGGGACGTTGAGGCCGCGGATCCCCCCGGTCACCCCCGTCCAGTTCGTGAACACCCACTCGAAGATGACCTGCGCCGCGAGCGTCGCGATGGCGAGGTAGAGCCCCTTGATCCGGAGCGACGGCACGCCCACCACCGCGCCCGCCGCGCAGGCGGCCGCGCCGCCGGCGGGGATCGCGAGCCAGAACGGCAGCCCGAGGCGCGTCGCGGCGATCGCGGTCGCGTAGGCGCCGACCCCCATGAACCCGGCGTGCCCGAGCGAGATCTGGCCGGTGTAGCCGGTGAGGATGTTGAGGCCGAGGGCCCCGATGAGGAGCACGCCGACGAGGTTCGCGAGGTACAGGAGGTACTCGCCCGCGACGAGGGGGAACGCCGCGAGGGCGACGCCGAGGACGCCGACCCAGACCCGCTGCGTCGCGGTGCGGAAGAGCGCCTCGTCGGCGGCGTAGCTCTCCTGGAAGTCGCCGATGCGCACTCAGAGCCTCTCGATGTCGCGGGTGCCGAAGAGGCCGTACGGCCGGACCATCAGGATGAGGACGAGCGCCGCGAACGGGACGACGTCCTTCACCCCGCCGCCGGGGAGGAGCGGGTCGAGGTACCCGCCGGCGAGGTTCTCGAGGATCCCCATCACCACGCCGCCGACCAGGGCGCCGCCGATGCTGTCGAGCCCGCCGAGGATGACGACCGGGAAGATCCGGAGCCCGACCGCGCCGAGCTGCGGGCTGATGCCGCCGATCGTCCCGATCACGATCCCGGCGAGCGCGGCGGTGGTCGCGGCGAGGATCCAGGAGAAGGAGAACATCCGCCGGACGTCGATGCCCATGCCGAAGGCGGTCGCCTGGTCGTCGGCGGTGGCGCGCATCGCGACGCCGGTGCGCGTGAACCGGAAGAGGAGCGCGAGGAGCGCGATCGCCGCGAGGGCGATGAGGAACGGGTAGGCGTGCCGCGAGGGGAGGAGCACCGGCCCGAGGAGGATGGGCCGCCGGGGAAAGATCTGCGGGAACGACCGGTACTCGCCGCTCCAGACGATCTGGGCGATGCCCTTGAAGATCGAGGAGAGGCCGATCGTGACCATGATGACCGAGATGGCGCGCTGGCCCATGAGCGGCCGGAGCACCACGCGCTCCACGAGCGCGCCCACCGCCGCCGCGCCGATCGCCGCCACGGCGAGGGCGACGACGAACGGCGCGTGCAGCGCCGTCATGGCGGTCCAGGCGAAGAACGCGCCGATCATCATGAGCTCGCCGGTCGCGAAGTTGATGACGCCGGTCGCCTTGTAGACGACGACGAACCCGATCGCGATGAGCGCGTAGATGCCGCCGGTGACGACGCCGCTCACCACGAGCTGGAGGAGGAAGTCCATCTAGGCGTGGCTCCGGCCGAGGTACGCGGCCACGACGTCGGCGTTCGCCTGCACCTCCGCGGGCGTCCCCTCGGCGATCTTCTCGCCGAAGGAGAGGACGACCACGCGATCGCACAGGTCCATCACGACGCCCATGTCGTGCTCGATGAGGACGACCGTCACGCCGCGCTGCTCCTGGATGTCCAGGATGAAGCGCGCCATGTCCTCGGTCTCCTCCTCCGTCATGCCCGCGATGGGCTCGTCGAGGAGGAGGAGCCGCGGGCGCATCGCCAGGGCGCGGGCGAGCTCCACCCGCTTCTGCAGGCCGTAGGCGAGGCTCCCCACCTTCCGGCGGCGCAGGTGCTCGATCTCGAGGAAGTCGAGGACCTCCCGCTCGACCTCCTCGCGCAGGCGGCGCTCCTCGCGCCGCGCCGCCGGCGAGTACGCGAGCGCCTGGAAGACGTTCGTCTTGAGATGCGCGTGCGCGCCGAGCTTCACGTTGTCGAGGACCGTCATCCCCTCGAACAGCGCGATGTTCTGGAAGGTGCGGGCGAGGCCGAGCGCCGGGCGGCGGTCGGGCGGGACGCGGGTGATGTCCTCGCCCCCGAACGCGATCCGCCCGCGCTGGGGACGGTAGAACCCGGCGACGCAGTTGAGGAGGCTCGTCTTCCCGGCGCCGTTCGGCCCGATCACCGCGGTGATCGAGCCCTCCCGCACGGCGAAGGAGACGTCGGCCAGCGCCTGGACCCCGCCGAACGACAGGAAGAGCCGCTCGATCGCGAGGACGTCCGAACCATGGGAACGGCCGTCCTGCCCTGCGCGCATCGGGCTCCTCGCGGCGGAATGTCGCATTGTGACGAGACGCGAGGACGCCCGTCAATGCCCGCGTCGGGGCGCTCATCACCTTTCGTGAATGACGCGGCCCGGCAAGGCCCCTTG
>JAHWYA010000098.1 GCA_020028115.1 Anaeromyxobacter sp. | reverse complement strand
CCGGCTACGCGCTGGCGCTCGCCGCCCCGGCCGCGGTGCTGTACGCCCGCGCCCGCCGGCGCCGCGCGGCGGCGGGGTCACCGGTCCCGACCTTCAAATGAAAAGGGTCCGCCTCGGCGGACCCTTCGCACACGCTCTGACCGGGGGGAACCACTCCTCGGTTCACCGGCGGGAGGCCGGTTTCGCGTCTGACGGATCCATGGACACGGGATCCTCGCCCGTCAAGCCCCGCTCGGCGCTGGCCCCACCGGGGTCCGGGGCGTGCGGCTTCGAGCGTGTCCCCATCCGCGACGCGATGAGCGTCCGGATCGCGCCCGCCACGTCCTGGTAGCTCACCGGCTTCCGCAGGAAGAGCGCCACGCCGAGCGACGCGAGCCGCTCGCGCTCGCGCTCCCCGCCGGAGGTGATGACGACGATCGGCATGTCCGCCAGCGCCGGCTCCGCGCGGATCTTCTCGACGAGCGAGATGCCCGAGAGGACCGGCATGAAGACGTCGGTCACGAGCACGTCGACCGGCGGCGACCGGAGCAGCCGGTTGAAGGCGGCGGCGCCGTCGCTCGCGACCTCGACGCCGAGCGTCGGGAAGTCGTCCGACTCGGAGAGCCGCCGCAGGGCCGCGGAGTACATGGACGCGACGAGCGCGTTGTCCTCGGTGAGCAGCACGCGGACCGCCGGCTCGGGGCCGCGGGGCGCGCCGATCCTCCGCGCCACCTCCGCGAGCCGCTCTCGGTCCTCGACGCGATCGTCCGGGACGCGGACGGCGACGCCGCCCGGCGCGTCGAGGCTCGGCGCGCGGCACCGGACGATCTCGACCTGGAGCTCGACCGGCTCGAGGAGCTGCGGGAAGGAGACGACGAGCGTCACCCGCTCGCCCGCCTCGAACTCGCGCTCGGTGCGGATGAACAGGCCGCCCTCGGAGAGGTTCTCGGTGTAGTCGAGGACGCTCTCGGCGCCGACGTACTGCACCGCGAGGATGAGGGGGAAGCGAGGATGGGCGCGCCGTTCGGCCGTCACGCCGTCATTGTGCGCGATCCGGCGTGCCGCGCGCGAGCGCCGAGTGCACCGTGAGCGCGGGACGGGTCCAGGTACGTGACGGCGTACCCTCCCCTACGGGGCAGCCGGGGCCTGCCGGCCGCGCGGCGGGCGGCGGTGCGGGTGGAGGGGCTCGCGGCCGCCCTCCCGGACGGCGTCCGCCGGGCGAATCGGCCCGCAGATTCCCCGGCTTGACTCAGGAAGCTGCGGTGTGCGCTCATCGTCGCTTTCGATGGGCCCCGGGCCCGCGAGGGAGCGCATGGACACGAAATTCCTCCTCGGCGAGAACCAGATCCCGACCCACTGGTACAACGTGATCCCGGACCTGCCCGGCCCGCCGGCGCCCGTGCTCCACCCCGGGACCGGGAAGCCGATCGGCCCGCAGGACCTGCTCCCGCTGTTCCCGATGGGCCTCATCGAGCAGGAGGTCTCCTCCGAGCGCTGGATCAAGATCCCGGACCCGGTCCGCGAGGCGCTCCGGGTGTGGCGTCCGTCGCCGCTCTTCCGCGCGCGGCGCCTCGAGGCGGCGCTGAAGACGCCGGCGAAGATCTACTACAAGTACGAGGGCGTCTCGCCGGCCGGCTCGCACAAGCCGAACACCGCGGTGCCGCAGGCGTACTACAACAAGATCTTCGGCACGAAGCGGATCGCGACCGAGACGGGCGCGGGGCAGTGGGGCACGTCGATGGCGATGGCGTCCCAGATGTTCGGCCTCGAGTGCACCGTCTACATGGTGAAGGTCTCCTTCGAGCAGAAGCCGTACCGCAAGTCGATGATGCAGCTGTGGGGCGCGAAGGTGATCGCGTCCCCCTCGAACCTGACCAACGCGGGGCGCGGCATCCTCGCGAAGGACCCGAACAATCAGGGCTCGCTCGGGATCGCGATCTCCGAGGCGGTGGAGGACGCCGCCACCCACGACGACACGCGCTACGCGCTCGGCTCGGTGCTGAACCACGTCTGCATGCACCAGACGGTGATCGGCCTCGAGGCGAAGGAGCAGATGAAGCTCGCGGGGGACTACCCCGACGTCGTCATCGGCTGCCACGGCGGCGGCTCCAACTTCGCGGGCATCGCCTTCCCGTTCGTGGCGGACAAGTCGGCGGGGAAGAAGGTCCGCATCGTCGCGGTCGAGCCGACCTCCTGCCCGACCCTGACGAAGGGCGTCTACGCCTTCGACTACGGCGACACCGCCAAGATGGCGCCGATCGCGAAGATGTACACGCTCGGTCACGACTTCATGCCGCCGGGCATCCACGCGGGCGGGCTGCGCTACCACGGCGCCTCTCCCCTCGTGTCGCAGCTCCTCCACGCCGGCGTCATCGAGGCGCGCGCGGTCCCGCAGCTCGCCTCCTTCGACGCCGCGGTGCAGTTCGCGCGGACCGAGCTCATCATCCCCGCGCCGGAGTCGTCGCACGCGATCCGCGGCGCCATCGACGAGGCGCTCCGCGCCAAGGAGGAGGGGAAGGAGCGGACGATCCTGTTCAACCTCTCCGGTCACGGTCACGTCGACATGGCGGCGTACGACGCCTACTTCGCCGGCCAGCTCGAGGACTTCGAGTACCCCGCCGAGAAGGTGAAGGAGTCGCTCGCCCACCTGCCCAAGGTCGGGTAGCTCGCGCGCGCCCGGCCGGCGCCGCCGTCGCGATGAAGGCCGCCCTCCGGGCCGGCCGGGCGCTCACCGCGCCCGCCGGCCCGGCCGTTTACATCAAGTCAACCTGCGGCCCCAACGGGGAACGGCACCCGCCTGCCCGGCGTGATAAAAATTTTCGCGCACGCTTTTCGCCCGCGACTCTCGCGGCTGCCGCGACCGACCGGGCCCGGAGGCTCGACATGAGAAAGGTTTCGCTGCTCCTCGCCGGCGCGCTCGCGCTCGCCGCCGGCCTCGCACACGCGCAGCAGAGGCGCATCTCGATCGCGACCGGCGGGACGGGCGGCGTCTACTACCCGCTCGGCGGCGGCCTCGCGAACGTCCTCTCGAAGGCGATCCCCGGCACGGAGGCGACCGCGGAGGTGACGAGCGCCTCGGTGGACAACATCAAGCTCGTCGGCGCCGGCAAGGCGGACGTCGCGTTCACCCTCGGCGACACCGCCGCCGACGGCGTGAACGGGGTCGGGAAGTTCAAGGAGAAGGTCCCGGTCCGCTCGGTCGCCGTCCTCTACGCGAACAAGAGCCAGTGGGTCACGGTCGAGGGGACCGGCATCACGAAGATGCAGGACCTCAAGGGCCGCCGGATCGCCACGGGCGCGCCGGGCAGCGGGACCGAGATCATCGCGATCCGGATCCTGGAGGCGTACGGCCTCAACCCCGACAAGGACGTGACGCGCGAGAAGCTCTCCGTCGCGGAGTCGGTGAACGCCCTGAAGGACCGGAAGATCGACGCGTTCTTCTGGTCCGGCGGCGTCCCGACCGCCGCGGTGACGGACCTCGCCGCGACGCCGGGGATGAAGATCAAGCTCCTCGACCACGCCGACGCGGTCCCGAAGCTCGTCCAGAAGTGGGGTCCGCTCTACGTGAAGGGCAACATCCCGGCGAAGTCCTACCCGGGCCAGGAGGCCGACGTGGGGGTGGCCGACGTGTGGAACCTCCTCGTCGTGAGCGACAAGATGGACGAGAAGCTCGCCTACCAGATCACGAAGGCGGTCTTCGAGAGCAAGGACGAGCTCGCGGGCGTGCACGCCGAGGCGAAGAACCTCGACCTCAAGAACCAGTACTCGGTCGGCTCGCCGGTCCCGTTCCACCCCGGCGCGGCGAGGTACTTCGCCGAGAAGGGGCTGAAGCCGCCCGCGAAGAAGTAGCCATGCCCGTCCGCCCGCTCGCGCTCGCCGCCGCAGCCGCCCTCGCCGCGGCCGCGGCGGCGCTCGCGCTGCGCCCGGTCGCGGTGCTCGAGTTCCGCAACGAGGCGCGCGGGCGGACGGTCCGGATCGTGGTGCCGGGCGGCGGGCCGTTCTCCATCACGTACCAGCACTCGATGTACGACGCCCCGGTCACCGAGGAGTTCGTGGTGGGCGATCGTGGCGACGTCGTGCTCGAGGCGGTGTCGAGCCCGAGCGCGGCGGTCCGCGAGTACTTCGGGCTCACGGGCGCGGGCGAGCGTCACGCGGTCGTCCGCGCCATGCGGCAGGTGGTGTTCCGCGTCGCCGCGGGGGCGCCCCAGCGGCTGCGCGTCGACGCCGCGGAGCGCTCGTTCCTCGAGCTCGGCGACCACGGCGACCGGCTCGTGCTCACCGCCGATCGGGCGACCGCCCTCCAGACCTGGCTTGCTCGCCTCTTCCGCACGCCCACCTGAGCTTCCCCGGGAGCGCCATGTCCCCTGCCGACCGTCCGCCTGGAGATGAGGTCGTCGTCGACGAGGCCGCGCGCAAGAAGGCGGAGGAGTTCGTCGAGCAGGAGGAGGGCGTCACCCGGAAGCTCGGCGGCCGGGCCGCCGCGGTGATCACCGCGATCGCGGTGACGATGTCGCTCTACCACCTGTACGCGGCGTACGCGATCATCCCGGCCCACATCCTGCGCGCGACCCACGTCGGGTTCGTGCTGCTCCTCCTCTTCCTCCTGTTCCCCGCGGCGCCGCGCTTCCGCGCCCGGATCCACTGGTCGGACGTGCTGCTCGCCGCGCTGGGCGTCGCGACCATCGCCTATCTGCTCGCGGACTTCGACGAGTTCATCGAGCGGGCGGTCACGCCCACCCGGCTCGATCTCTTCTTCGGGGTCGCGCTCATCGTGCTCGTCCTCGAGGGCGTCCGGCGCACCTCCGGGCTCGTGATGATGACCGTCGTGACGGTCTTCATCGCCTACGCCTTCGCGGGCCCGTGGCTCCCGCCTCCGTGGACGCACCGCGGGTACGACGTCGAGCGGCTCGTCGGTCAGCTCTACATGACGCTCGAGGGGATCTTCGGCTCGCCGATCGACGTCTCGGCGACGTTCATCACCCTGTTCACGATCTACGGCGCCATCCTCGCCGCCTCCGGCGCGGGCGAGTTCTTCATCGACTTCTCGCTCGCGGTCACGGGCGGCAAGCGCGCCGCCGCGGGGCGGACGATCGTCCTCTCCTCGTTCCTCCTCGGCGGCCCCTCCGGGAGCGGCGTCGCGACCACCGTGACGATCGGCTCGGTCGCCTGGCCCATGCTCGCGCGGTCCGGATACGAGCGGAACGCGGCGGGCGGCCTCCTCGCCGCCGGCGGCCTCGGCGCGATCATCTCGCCGCCGGTGCTCGGGGCCGCGGCGTTCCTCATCGCCGAGTTCCTGAGCATCTCGTACCTCGACGTCATCTTCATGGCGACGATCCCGACCTTCCTCTACTACTTCGGCCTCCTCCTGATGGTGGAGCTCGACGTCCGGAAGATCGGCGTGCAGGCGGTGCCGCTCCGGCCGCGCGAGTCGAAGTGGCAGATGATCAAGGAGCGCGGGTTCCACTTCACCTCGCTCTTCGCGATCGTCGTGTTCATGGTCTACGGGTTCAGCCCGATCGTCTCGGTGTTCTGGGCGATCCTCCTCGCGGCCGCCCTCTCCTTCGTCCGCAAGGACACCGCCCTCACCTTCCTCCCGACGCGCCACACGCCGCTGCTCCGCACGCGGCTCGCGAAGGCGCTCGAGGCGGGCGCCGTCGGCGTCATCGGCGTCGCGGCCACCTGCGCCGCGGCGGGGATCATCGTCGGCGTCGTGACGCTCACCGGCCTCGGGCTGAAGTTCAGCTCGATCGTGATCCAGCTCGCGCACGGGAACCTGATGCTCACCGCGATCTTCACGTCGCTCGTCGTGTGGATCGTGGGCCTCGCCGTCCCGGTCACGGCGAGCTACATCATCTGCGCCGTCATCGCGGCCCCAGCCCTGACGAAGCTCGGCGTGCCGGCCTACGCCGCGCACATGTTCGTCTTCTACTACGCGGTGCTCTCGGAGGTGTCCCCTCCGACCGCCCTCTCGCCGTTCGCGGCCGCCGCGATCACCGGCGGCGATCCCTACCGGACGACGCTCCAGACGTGGAAGTACACGCTGCCCGCCTTCCTCGTGCCGTTCGCCTTCGTGCTCGATCCCGCCGGCGTCGGACTCCTCCTCAAGGGGACCCCGCTCGGCGTGGTGCACGTCACCATCACCGCGGCGCTCGGGATCGCGGCGCTCGCCTTCGGCACGCAGGGGTACCTGTTCACGCGGACGACGCTGCTCGAGCGAGCGATGTTCATCGCTGCGGGGCTCCTCCTCGTCTACCCGGCGACCTGGTCCGACTTCGCCGGGGCGGCGCTCGTCGCGATCCCGCTGGTCATCCAGCGCGTGCGGATCCGGGCGGCGGCGGCGAGGCGACGCGTCACCTGACACGGTTACATTCCTGGTCGGCGACTGCGGCAGAACCGCAGCGCGCAGCGCCGGGCCGCCGGCGGCGCCCCATCGCGAGGCGCAGGCCCTCCGCCCTTCCTCCGCGCGCGGCAGGGCAGCCCGTCTGCGCGGCGAGCACGCTTGCCGGGCGCAGCCGCGCCGGGAGCAGCTCTCGTCGCGCGCGCGATCGCGCCGCCTCCCGCCGCAGCGCGGGGCGCGGAGGCGGACCGGTGGCGGAGCGCGGACCGTCCAGAAACGTGCCCTGGCCCCGCAGGCGGACCGGCGGCGGAGCGCGGCTCGTCCAGCGGAGACGGAGCGCGGCCCGTCCGGCGACGCGCGCTACCCCCGCAGCCCCGGCATCGCGAACCCGCGCGCGCGCAGGTCCTCGAGGAG
>JAHWYA010000585.1 GCA_020028115.1 Anaeromyxobacter sp. | reverse complement strand
AACCGCTCCGCCCACTCCGGCCAGAGCCCCGCCTGGACGAGGCCGGCGTACGGCGCGAGCGCGACGAGGAAGAAGCCCCAGCACGCGAGCGCCGCCGGCCAGCGGCGGACCAGCGCCACCGCCGCGGCGGTCGCGAGGAAGAGCGTGACGGCCCCGAGCGCCACCCGCGCGGCGGAGGGCGTGGCGTACGGGTGCAGCACGGCGAGGCCGGACGGCCAGAGCGCGGCGCCGAGGTACCGCGGGACGACCGAGACCGCCACGGCGAGCCGCTCGAGGAGCGGCGTCCGGATGGGCCCCTCGGCCGCGTAGGCGGCCCGGAGCGACGCGATCCCGATCGCGACCACGCCGGCGCCGAGCAGGAGCGCGGGGACCTTCTCGAGCACGAGGGCGCGCGCCACGCGCCACGCGCCGCCCGGCCCCGCCGGCGCGGTCGCGGCCCTGAGCCGTCCGAGCGGCCACACGTCGAGCGCGAGGAGGAGGACGGGCACGACCGCGACGGCGGGCTTCGCGAGCGCGCCGAGCACGACGAGCGCGGCGATCGCGGCCTGCTTCCACGCGGAGGAGCGCCGGGCGTGGGAGACGTGGACGAGCATGGCCCCGAGGGCGAACGCGGTCGACAGCACCGCCTTCCGCTCGGCGACCCAGGCCACCGCCTCCACCGTGAGCGGGTGGGTCCCCCACAGCAGGGCGGCCGCGAGCGCGGGACCCGCGCGCCGCGTCGCCGACCGGAGCAGGAGGAAGAGCAGCGCGGCGTTCAGGAGGTGCAGGACCACGTTCACGAGGTGGAAGCCCCACGGCTCCGTCCCGAAGACCTGCGCGTCGGCCATCAGCGACAGCCAGGCGACCGGGTGGAAGTAGGACTGGCGGCGCTCGAACGAGAAGGCCCACGCGAGTCCGCCGGCGGTCAGGCCGGCCTTCACCCGCGCGTTCGCCGTCACGTAGTTCGTGTCGTCCATCGACACGAAGCCGTTCCCGAGCGCGCCGCCGTGCGCCCACGCGACGAGGGCGAGCGCGGCCGCGCACGCGAGCCACCACGAGGGGCCCTGCGGAGGCGTCGGGGGGCGCTCGGACGGGGTCACACGAACTTCAGGCGGCGCGCGGCGAAGGCGAGCATCCGGAACAGGAGCAGCCCGTGACGGAACCGCTGGATGTTCGTCTCGCCGTAGGTCCGCTCCCGGTAGCGGATGGGCAGGTCGACGATCCGGAGGCTCTGCTTCGCGGCCCCGAAGATGAGGTCGAAGTCGCCGAACGGGTCGAAGTCCCCGAAGTAGGCCCGGTTCGCCGCGATCCGCTCGTAGTCGCGCCGCCACAGGACCTTGGTCCCGCAGAGCGTGTCCTTGAGCGGCTGCCCGAGCAGCCACGAGAACGCCTTGCCGAAGAAGCGGTTCGCGACGAGGTTCAGGAACCTCATCGCGCGGTCCTCCATCGGGTAGACGAGCCGGACGCCGTTCACGAACTCCCCGCGGCCGGAGACGAGCGCCTCGTAGAAGCGCGGCAGGTCCTCGGGGGGGACCGTCAGGTCCGCGTCGAGGATCATGAGGACCTCGCCCTCCGCCTCCGCGAAGCCGAGCCGGACGGCGTCCCCCTTCCCCTTCCCGCGCTGCCGGAAGAGCCGGGCGCGGCGCCCGGGCCGGGCCGCGATCGCCCGCTCGATGGCGCCGTGGGTGTCGTCCTTCGAGTGGCCCTCGACGAACACGAGGTCCGTGCCGGCGCCCATCTCCGGGACGCGATCGAAGATCGCCTCGACGTTCCCCGCCTCGTTCCTGGCCGGCACGACCACCGTCACGACCGGCGGGGCGGGCGGCGGCATCGCCTCGGGCGCGGGGCGCGCGACGAGGAGCTGCGTCAGCGCGAGGGACCGGAACGGCCAGAGCCGCGCGAGCCACCGGTTCGCGAGCGGCGCGACGAGCGGCGTCCCGAGGGGCCACAGGACGTCGGTGGTGCGGAAGAAGGGCTCGAACCCGGAGAGGCGCAGCAGGTTCTCGAGGTCCTCGCGGGCGAGCCAGTTCTGGCGCAGCATCGGCCGGGCGAGGCCGAGCCGCCGCGCGAGCGACAGCGGCGCCTCCCACAGCCGGCTGTAGAAGTTGAACAGGATCCGGGTGGACGGCGTGCAGTGCGCGCGCACGCGCTCGAGCACCGCCTGGACGTCCCACAGGTCGTTCACGAGATCGGACAGGATCACGACGTCGAACGGCTCGCCGAGCGCGAGCGCGTGCGCGTCCGCCTCGACGAACACGAGCCCGGGGTGCCGCGCCCGCGCGCGCTCCAGCGTGGCGGCCGAGAAGTCGACGCCGACGCCGCGCGACGGCCCCAGCGCGGCGAGCAGGTCGCCCTCGCCGCAGCCGAGCTCGAGCACGCGCTGGCCGGGAGCGACGAGGTGACGGTACGCGTCGATCACGCGCCGGTGGTAGTACCCGTCGGCGCGGAGGCGCCGGGCGCCGGCGCGCGCGATCCCGTCCCAGTGGGCGATCCGCTCCTCGCGGAAGGCGGCCTCGGCGGACGCGGCGGCGGTCG
>JAHWYA010000584.1 GCA_020028115.1 Anaeromyxobacter sp. | reverse complement strand
GCGCCCGCGCGCCGGCCGGGGCTACAGGAAGGCCTCGCGGTAGCTCACGGTCGCGACGATCGAGAAGGCCGCCTCGACGTCGGCGAAGAAGCTCGGCGGCGGGGTCGCGAGGTCGTACCGGAGCTCGACCCTGAAGCCGAGCTTCCCGCCCGAGAGGAATGGCGCGAGGTCGAGGTTCCCGTTCTCCGACACCGTGACCGAGGCCGGGGTCGCGCCGACGGGCTTCGCGTAGGACGCGATCGTCGTCCAGGTCGACGTGCCGGGCGCCTGCACCAGGACCCGCACGGACTCGACTCCGGAGAGGTCCGCCGGCCCCGAGATCGTGGAGAGCGGGTCGGGATCGGCCGTGAGGGTGAGCGCGATCCGGGTGAGCCGCAGATCGACCGTGAAGCCCGGCTCGTCGAAGAGCGGCACCTCTGCGCCGAGGTCGTACGAGAGATCGGTCTTGAGGCAGGCGGCCGGCACGAGGTCGCACAGGTTCTCCGGGCCGGCGTTCGCGATGGGGAACGACTGCGCCGGCAGGACGAGCTGGACCTCGGGGATCTCGAGCTGGGCGGAGAGGAGCGGGCGGCCGCACCCGGCGAGGAGGGCGGCGGCGAGGAGGGCGGCGGCGTGGACGTGGCGCATGGTCGAGAGGCCTCGCGGTCAGAACCAGTACTGGAACCCGACCTTGGCTGAGGGGAGCGTCGCGCGAATCGTCAGGTCGGTGAGCGTGAGCCGGGTCCCGTCGTCGCTCTCGATCGTCGCCAAGCCGTTCGCCTTCACCGTCACCCACGAGAGCCCGACGCGGAGCGTGAAGGCGAACCCCCGCGGGCTGCCGAGCTCGAGGCCGACATCGGCGGCGACGTACTGGTAGTCGACCGCGCGGAGGAGCGGCCTCAGCCACACGGCGTTCTCGTCTTCCTTCACGAACCGGGTGGCGTCCGAGCGAAAGAGCTTCCCGGCCTCCAGCGAGAACGTCGGCGTGACCCCCCAGTTCCCGGGAACGAAGACGACCCCGCCGTGCAGCCCCCAGCCGATGTAGCCCCACGTCGGGCCGCCGACGAACCGGATCGAGGGGATCGGCCGGACGAGGAGGCTCACCGTCGCGAGGTCCGGAAAGCCGCCGCCGAGCGCGAGCCCGACCATCGGGAGCGCGGCGCGCGGCCGCCGGTGCTGGGCGAGGACCGCCTTCGCCTCCGCGCCTGCGCGTTGCGTGGACTCCGGCAGCTGCATGCCCGCGGCCGCGGCCGAGCGGGCGTCCGCGTCCGCCGCGGCGGCCTGCGCTGCGGCGGCCTCGGGGGTGAGGTCGGGAGGAGGGGAGACGTCGGCGTCCGGGGTCGGGGTCGGGGTCGCGGTCGCGGTCGCGGTCGCCTCCTCCCCCCTCGCCGCGGCCGGCGCGAGCGCGACCGCGAGGGTGGCGAGGACGACAGCGAGCGGGCGACGCATCGGACCTCCGGGCGGCGGCCGGAGGGGCGAGCCCCCGCCGGGACGTCGAGTGTAGACGGTCCGCGGGGCGGGGCGAAAGCCACGGGATCGAGGGATGGCGTCCGGCGCGCTGGCAAACCGGTCCGTTCTCGGGCATCACTCGGGCCCCATGGCGCTCCCGTCCACACTCCACCACCTCGACCTGCACTTCTCGCAGGCGGACGCCGGGATCGACGGGGAGGTGTCGCTGAAGGTGGCGCGCCACCCGTCGGAGTCGATGGAGCGGCTCTGGCTCCGGATCCTGGCGTTCGCGTGGAAGTGGCGGGAAGGCCTCGCCTTCGGCCCCGGGCTGTGCGAGCCCGACGCGCCCGACCTCGCCGCCATCCTTCCGGACGGACGGACCCGGGTCCTCGTCCGCGTGGGCAAGCCCGAGCCGAAGCGGATCGAGCGCGACGTGAACCAGAACGCCGGCGCCGACGTGGCGGTCCTGTTCGAGTCGCCTCGCCGGCTCGAGGCGTTCCTGGCGGAGGCCCGCGAGGGCCGGTTCCAGCGGGCCATGACGGCGGACCTCGCGGCGGCGGACCCCTCGCTCCTGCGCGAGCTCGGCTCGAACGAGGAGCGGCGGATCCGCGCCTCGGTGACGCTCGTCGCGGACCACCTCTACGTCGAGGCGGGCGGCCGGACGGTCGACGCCCCGCTGCACCGCCCTGGTTCCTGAGTAGATCCGGCCGTCTGCCGTCGCAGGCGGTCCGTCCCCCGTCGGGGATGTCCCTTCCGACGGAATCGGCATGAAAGCGGACGCCCCGGAGTTACAACAAAAGGTATCTGGACCTTTTCAGTCCATCTTGGCTCTCATCTTCTGGGAGCCCGGGAGGCCGGGGTCCCCGGAGGCGACGGATGATCCGGATGTCGAAGCTCACGGACTACGCGATCCTGATCCTCGCGCACCTCGCGCGGGCGACGGGGACGCTCACGGCGCACGAGCTGGCGGCGCGCTCGCGCGTGCCGTTGCCGACGGTGTCGAAGCTCGCGAAGGAGCTCTCGAAGGCCGGGCTCGTGATCTCGCACCGCGGCCGGAACGGCGGCTACGGGCTCGCCCGTCCCGCGG
>JAHWYA010000583.1 GCA_020028115.1 Anaeromyxobacter sp. | reverse complement strand
CGCTCTCGCCGCCGGCGGTTCCGGCCGCGCAGGCCGCGATCGGAGCCGGCGTGGCGCTCGCGCTCGCCGCGGTCGTGCTGCTCGGGTGGGGGACGCCGTGGTGAGTCCCGCGCTCCTCGTCGAGGCGGAGGGCCTCGGGCCGGAGGGCGCCGCCCCCGTGCTCCGGGAGGTCCGGATCGCCGTCGCCCCGGGCGAGCGGGTCGCGCTGCTCGGCGGCAACGGCGCCGGGAAGACGAGCCTGCTCCGCGCGGTCATGGGGCTCGCGCCCGTCCGCGGGCGCGTCGAGGTGAACGGGCGGCCGGTGCGGCGTCCCGCCGACGCGGTGGCCGCCGGGGCCGGGCTCCTCTTCCAGGAGCCCGGGGACCAGCTGCTCGCGCCGACGGTGCTCGAGGACGCGATGATCGGGCCGCGCCACGCCGGCGCCGCTCCGGACGAGGCGCGGCGCCGCGCGGGGGAGGCCCTCGCGGCGGTCGGGATCGCGCCGCTCGCGGAGCGCGCCGTCGAGGCGCTCTCGACGGGCGAGCGCAAGCGGGCGGGGCTCGCCGGGGTCCTCGCGCTCCGCCCGTCCCTGCTGCTCCTCGACGAGCCCACCGCGGGCCTCGATCCCGCCGGGGAGCTCGCGGTGGCCCGCCTCCTCGGCGAGGTCGCTCGCCGCCGCGGCGTCGCCCTCCTCGCGGCGACCCACGCGGTGGACGCGGCGCCGCTCTTCGCCGAGCGCGCGGTGGTGCTCGGCGAGGGGCGGGTCCTCGCGGACGCGCCCTTGCGCGAGGTGCTCGCCGACGCCTCGCTCCTCGCCCGCGCCGGCCTGCGCGCGCCGTGGGTCTCGCTCGCGTGGTCCGCGCTCCGCGGCCCCGGCCCGGTCCCCCTCACCCTGGAGGAAGCCCTGTCGTGGAACGAACCTCGGTCCTGATCCTCGGCCACGGCAGCCCGCTCCCGCGCGCGAACGCGGAGTTCGAGGCGCTCGCCGCGGCGTTCGCTCGCCGCCGGCCCGACCTCGACGTGGCCCACGCCTACGTCGAGCTCGCGGCGCCGCTCCTCGCCGGGGGGCTCGCCGAGGCCGCCCGGCGCGCGGAGCGCGTCGTGCTGCTCCCGCTGTTCCTCCTCGCCGCGGGGCACGTGAAGGACGACGTCCCGGAGGCGCTCGCGGCGGCGCGCGCGGCGTTTCCGCGGATCCGGTTCGACGCCGCGCGCGCGCTCGGCGTCGGCAACCGCATGGTGGAGCTGTCGCTCGCGCGCGCGGCGGAGCGGGTGCCGCTCCGCGGACCCGAGGCGGCCGGGACCGCGCTCCTCGTCGTTGGACGCGGGTCGAGCGACGCGGACGCGAACTCCGATCTCTGCAAGCTCACCCGGATCCTGGGCGAGCGCGGCGGGTTCGCGCGCGCCGAGCCCTGCTTCATCGCGGTGACGGCCCCCCTGTTCGAGCCGGCGATCGAGGACCTCGCCCGCGCCCACCAGGGCGCCGTCCTGGTCCAGCCGCACTTCCTGTTCGACGGCGTCCTCGTCGAGCAGCTCGCCCGCGAGACGGAGGGGTTCCGTGCCCGCCATCCGGGCCGAGCGGTCGCGCTCGCGCCCCACCTCGGCCCGGACGCGCGCCTGCTCGACGTCCTCGAGGAGCGGCTCGCCGAGGTTCTCGGCAGCCGCGCCGCGCTCCCCTGCGACGCCTGCCCCCGCTCGGCCGCGTGAACGTCGACGCCGCCACCCGCCCCGGGCTCCGCACCGGGTACACGACCGGCGCCTGCGCGGCCGCCGCGGCGCGCGCGGCGACGCGCTACCTCGTGCGCGGCAGCCCGCCGGGCGAGATCGAGATCACCCTCCCGAACGGCCACGCCGCGCGCTTCCCCGTGGCCCACGCCGAGGCGGCGGGGGCGGCGCGCCGCTGTGCGGTCGTGAAGGACGGCGGCGACGATCCCGACGTCACGCACGGCGCCTGGATCGTGGCGGACGTCGAGCCGGCCGCCGCCGGCGTGGAGATCCGCGGCGGCGCCGGGGTCGCCACCGTCACGCGCCCGGGGCTCGGGCTCGAGGTGGGCGCCCCCGCGATCAACCCGGCGCCGCGCCGGAACATCGCCGAGATGGTCCTCGCCGAGCTCGCCGGGAGCGAGCTCCGCGGCGCGCGCGTCACCGTCTCCGTCCCGCGAGGCGAGGAGATCGCCCGCGGCACGATGAACGCCCGGCTCGGCCTGCTGGGAGGCATCTCCATCCTCGGCACGACGGGCGTCGTGCGACCGTTCTCCACCTCCGCCTGGCAGGCCAGCGTCGCGGCGGCCGTCGACGTCGCCCGCGCACAGGGCCTCGACGCGATCGTGCTCACGACGGGCGGCCGGACGGAGGCCCACGCGATGCGCCGCCGGCCCGGCCGCCCGGAGGCCGGGTTCGTCCAGGTGGGCGACGCGTTCGGCGCGGCGCTGCGGCACGCGGCGCGCGCCGGTCTCCGCCGCGTGGAGGTGGTCGCCATGGTGGGCAAGCTGTCGAAGCTCGCCGCGGGGGAGCTGCAGGTCCACGCGGCGCGCGCGGAGGTC
>JAHWYA010000097.1 GCA_020028115.1 Anaeromyxobacter sp. | reverse complement strand
ACCGCCGGATCGCGTTCGAGAGGATCTCGCCGATGAGGGCCCGGTACTCGATGCCCGCCGCCTGCGCGATGAGCACGAGGTCCGACCACCCGGGCGTGAGCCCCGGGAGCGGGTTGCACTCGATGAAGAAGATCCGGCCCTCCGCGTCGATCCGGAAGTCGATGCGGGCGACGTCGCGGCACCCGAGGGCGGCGAACACCTCGCGCCCGGCGCGCTCGAGCCGGTCCACCTCGCGCGCCGCGAGCTTCGCCGGCACGTCGTAGCGGATCTTCTCGCTCCAGTCCTGCTTCATCTCGAACGAGTAGATGGGGGTGGGATCGTTCCCGTCGAGGAACACGATCTCCATCGGCGGCAGCACCCGCGGGCGCCGCTCGCCGAGGAGCCCGACCGTGAACTCGCGCCCCACGATGTACTGCTCGGCGAGCGCGGGCTGGCGGTACTTCGCGATGAGCTCCCGCGCGACCTCGCGGAGCTCCCCCTCGTCGCGGACGATCGACTTCTTCGTCACGCCCTTCGACGTGCCCTCCGCGACCGGCTTCACGAGCAGCGGGAACCCGAGCTCGCGCGGGAGCCGCTCCTTCCCGGTGTTCAGGACGAGGTAGTCGGGGGTGAGGATGCCGTGGGTGCGGACCACTCGCTTCGCGACCGCCTTGTCGAGCGAGACCGAGAGCGCGGCGGGGTCGGAGCCGGTGTACGGGATGTCGAGGAGCTCCAGCAGCGACGGGACCTGCGACTCGCGGCTGCGCCCCTTGAAGCCCTCGGCGATGTTGAAGACGATGTCGACCGGGGTCGAGGCGAGCTGGAGCGGCAGGTCCTGCGTCGCCTCGAGGTCGACGACCTCGTGCCCGTAGCTCGCGATGGCCTCCCGGATCGCCTGCAGCGTCTTGGGCGAGTCGTACTCGGCCTCGTCGTCCTGCTCGCCGGCGAGGTCCGGGGCGACCCGCTTCACGTTGAAGGTGAACCCGACCTTGAGCCGCTCGGTCCGGCGGGGCCGGCCGCGGCGCGTGCGCGGATCGGAGATCCCCCAGCGCGCCATCGCGCTCCGGATCACCGCGTTGACGACGCCGTCCGCGTGCAGGCCCTCGAGCGCGGCGGCGGCGTAGATCCCCGCCCCTTTCTCGAGCGACGGGAGCGCGTTGATCTCGAGGAAGTGCGCCTGCCCGTCCTCGCCGATCCGGAAGTCGATCCGGCCGAGGTCGCGGATCTGGAGCACGCGGTAGACGGTCTCGGAGAGCGCGCGGATGCGCTCGGCGAGCGCCGGCGGCAGCTCGGCGGGGGCGCGGACCGAGACGTGCGCGTCGAGCTTCGTCTTGAGGTCGTAGTCGTAGATCGCGTACCGCCGCCCGGTCGCCGCCTCGGACGCGATGGCGTACTCCACCGGCTGGAGGACGCCGTGGCGGTCGGTCGCGGCCGCCTCGAGGAACGGGACGGTGACGTCGCGCCCGACGATGAACTCCTCGACGAGGACGCCGGCCGGGTAGCGGACGAGCGCCGCCTGGACGGCCGCATGGAGCCGGACCGGGTCCTCGACCACCGAGTCCTGCGTGATGCCCTTCGAGCTTCCCTCGAAGTTCGGCTTCACGATGACCGGGTAGCGGAGCGCGTTGACCTGGAGCTGACGGGCCTCCTCGACGTACTGCCAGCGCGGCGTCGGGACACCGTGCTGCGCGAGGACGAGCTTCGTGAGCTGCTTGTCGAGGGTGAGCGCGAGCGCGTAGGCGTCCGAGCCGGTGTACGGCATTCCGAGCTCGTCGAACAGCGCCGGGAAGAACGCCTCCCGGAACCGGCCGCGGCGCCCCTCGGCGGTGTTGAAGATCAGGTCCGGGCCGTAGGCCTCGAGCCGCGCGACGGTGCGGGAGGCCGGGCCGGAGACCTCGATCCGCTCCGCCCGGTGGCCGAGCCGCTCGATGGCGCCGGCGAGGGCGTCGACGGTCTCGCGGGTGTCGAACTCGGCCTCGTCCTCCGTGTCGGCCAGCCGGAGGTTGTGGGTGAGCGCGATGCGCATGGTCAGGCGGCCGACGATGTCGTGGCGCCGCGCGTCGCGCTCGGCGGGGGCGGCGCCGGCGCCGCGATGGGCCGGATGCCGTGGGCGATCTCGCCCGCCTTCGAGAGCACCTTCGCGTCCACCACCTGCGTGTCCGCGAAGATGTCCCCGATCCGGATGCCGAGGCGGTCGGTGAAGATCATGTAGGCCTCGAACCCGACGATGGGCAGCCCCACGACGAAGAGCACGGGCCACAGGAGCGGCACCGCGTAGAAGACCGCCACGAGGGCGAACGGGGCGTTCCGGAGGAGCGACTCGTGCCACCCCGCGGGCGCGCGGCGCGGGACGACCACGGTGCGCACGCCGAAGATCTTCTTCCCGACCGACTGGCCGTTCATCAGCGCGTCGGCGACGAGCAGGTAGAACGCGGCGAGGAGCGGGCCCACCTGCGGCGCGCTCTGGGCGACGATCCAGGCGAGGGTGAAGTCGGCGGCGCGGGCGAGGCCGCGGAGCGTCAGGTCCGCCTTCGGGTACGGGCTCCCCTCTGGCCGCGCGTCGCGCATCCGCCGTTACGTCGCCGCCCGCGCGGGCGGGCGCCCCCGGACGAAGAAGAGGTACGCCAGCGCGGGGCGGTGGGAGCCTTCCCTCATGACGAAGTGCACGGACTCGAAGGCCCAGCCCTCCCGGACGCGCTCGTTGAGCGCGCGCTCCAGCGTCTCCTCGCCCACGGGCGAGACCTCGACGACACGATACGCCGGATCGCCGCTCAACGCCTCGTCCCGGTGAGGAGGGCGGCGGCGTCCTTCGCGTAGTACGTGAGGACGAGGTCCGCGCCCGCCCGGCGGATGCAGGTGAGCGTCTCGAGGACCACCCGCTCCTCGTCGACCCAGCCGCGCTCGGCGGCCGCCTTGATCATCGCGTACTCGCCGGACACGTGGTACGCGGCGAGCGGCAGGTCGAAGCGGTCGCGGATGAGCCGCACGACGTCGAGGTACGGCACCGCCGGCTTCACCATGAGGAGGTCCGCACCCTCGGCGACGTCGAGCGCCACCTCGCGGAGCGCCTCGCGCCAGTTGCCGGGGTCCATCTGGTACCCCTTGCGGTCCTTCGGGATCCCGGCGCCCTCGCGCGGCGCGCTCTCGGCGGCGTCGCGGAACGGCCCGTAGAACGCGCCGGCGTACTTCGCCGCGTACGACATGACGGGCACGTCGCCGTAGCCGTCGGCGTCGAGGGCAGCGCGGATCGCCGCGACGCGGCCGTCCATCATGTCGGACGGGGCGACGACGTCGGCGCCGGCGCGGGCGTGGGCGACCGCCTCCTTCGCGAGGAGCGGGAGCGTCGCGTCGTTGTCGACGGACAACTCCACGGGGGGAACCGCACCCCCCGAACCCCCCGCGCGCTCCGGGGCAGCCTCATCCGGCTGCCCCTTCGCGCGAAACCCGAGCGGCTGCGGGTGACCGGCCTTCGGCGTCCTGAGGATGCCGCAGTGGCCGTGGTCCGTGTACTCGCACATGCACACGTCGGTCATCACGACGAGGCCGGGCAGCCGCTCCTTCAGCGCCCGGATCGCGCGCGGGACGATGCCGTCGGGGTCGTAGGCGCCGGTGCCGAGCTCGTCCTTCTGCTCCGGGACGCCGAAGAGGATGACCGAGCGGACGCCCGCGTCCCAGCCGGCCTGCGCCTCGGCGACGAGCTCGTCGACGGAGAGCTGGAACACCCCCGGCATGCTCTTGACCGGGTTCCGGACCTTCTTGCCAGGGACCACGAACAGCGGCCAGATGAGGTCGTCCGGCGCGAGCGTCGTCTCGCGGACCAGGCGGCGGAGCGCCTCGGTGCGGCGCAGGCGGCGGGGACGTTCCTGGGGGAAAGGCATGAGGGGGTTCTAGCGCAGACGAGAAGGGCGTGGAAGGGAAGGCGCCCGCCCGGCGGGCAGGGTCACGGGCGCTCCGCCGGGTTCACCTCGCGCATGACGAGGCCGCTCTGGAGCCGCGGGTAGAAGAGCGTGCTCTTCTGCGGCATCGTCTCCCCGGCCTCTCCGACCGCCTCGACCTGCCACATCGGCGTCGGGTTCAGCAGGAACCCGACCTGCTGCTCTCCCGACAGCACCCGATTCACCGCCTCCCCCGCGTCCCGCGCGTAGGTGACGTTCTCCTGCTTCTCCTGCGAGCCCGGGCTGAGGCCGAGCAGGTGCTGCAGCACGAGGGAGTGGAGGACCGTGACGTCGAGCGCGGCGAGGGTCTCGTTCGCCGGGAGCCCGGCCTTCGAGAGGTCGACGTCGTCGCGCAGCGTGACGATGCGGGCCCGCCCGTCCTCGGCCGTGACCATGAGGAACGTCGTCGACTTCCCCGCGTGCTCCCCGAGCTTCGAGATCGCCCACGCGCGGCCGACCGGCCGGCGCGCGTCCTCGGCGAGCGTCTCGATCCGGAACCAGCGGGAGAGCTTCTCGAGGAACCCCGCGACGGTGAAGCCCTGGAGGCCGGCGACGAGCCGGTGGGTCGCGAAGAGGAACAGCCCCGGGTCGTTCATGGGGCAGAGGAAGAAGAGGATGTAGTGGTGGCCGCCGTCGACCGGCAGCCCCGGGTGCTGCTCCTCGAGCATGCGCCGGTAGACGAGGGCGGTCTCGTACCGGTGGTGGCCGTCGGCGAGGAAGATCCGCTGCGTCGCGAGCAGCTCCTGGAGGGGCCGGACGATCGCGGGATCCTCGGCGCGCCAGACGCGGTGGTGGACGCCGTCGTCCGAGTCGGTCTCCGCGGCGGGGTCGGTGAGGGCGGCCTCGTCGAGGGCCCGCTCCGTGACCCCACGGTCGTCGCGGTACAGGCCGAACAGCGGCGAGAGGTTCGCGCGGACCGCCTTCAGGACCTCGAGTCGGTCGGCCTTCGGCGCGACAAGCGTCTTCTCGTGCGGGACGATGATCCCCTCGCGGAACTCGTGCAGCCGCACCGCGGCCATGAAGCCGCGCCGCTGGAGGTTCCGGCCGTCGGGGGCGACGTAGCTCTGCTCGAGCGGGTACAGCGCGGGCGTCGGGTCGCGGCGGAGCACGCCCTTCTCGAGCCAGGCGCGCCACGACTCGCCGGCGCGCACGTACTTGTTCGACGCCGGCCCGTCGCCGGGCCGGTCCTCGCCGACCGTGACGTGGATGATGTTGTCCGGGTCGCGGCGGAGCAGCTCGTCGCGCTGCAGCGGCGTGACGAGATCGTACTCCGGCGCGAGGAGCTGCCCGAGCGCACGTCCGCGGGTGGCGGCGTAGCGGACGGCGCGGAACGGGACGATCTCGGCCATGGGCGGTGGGGACGCTAGATCAGCGCTCCGGCGCGCGCAAGGCGCGCTCGACGTCCTCGATCGGGACGGGGCCCGCGCGGAGGAGCCGAAGGGCGCAGCCGTCGATCGCGACGACCGTGGAGGCGAGCCCCCCGGGCGCCGGCCCCGCGTCGAGGACGGCGTCGAGGACCGCCCGCAGCGCGGGCGCGATCGCCTCGGCGCGCTCGGGGGCGGGCGCGCCGGAGAGGTTCGCGGAGGTGGAGACGAGCGGCCCCCCCGCCGCCCGGGCGAGGGCGCGGGCGATCTCGCTCCCGGGCACGCGCACCGCGACGGTGCCCGTCCCCGCGCAGATGGGGCCCGGCAGCCGGCCGCGGGCGGGGAGCACGAGGGTGAGCGGCCCGGGCCACAGCCGGTCCGCGATCCGCCGGGCGCGGTCGTCGAGGACCGCGACCGCCTCGACCGCCGCCACGTCCGCGGCGAGGAGCGGCAGCGGCTTCCCGTCGGGCCGGCCCTTCGCGCGGGCGAGCCGGTCGACCGCGGCCGCGTCGGTCGCGAGGGCGCCGAGGGCGTAGAACGTCTCCGTCGGGTAGGCGACGAGCCCGCCGCGGCGCAGCGCCGCCGCCGCCTCGTCGATCCGCGCCTGCAGGGTCGCCTCCACGCGGCGAATCTAGCGCGCGCGCCCGCGTCACACCGCGAAGAATTCGGTGGAGGCGCGGCGCCGGGCCTGGGAGGATGCGCGCCGTGGCGCGCCTCGGGCTCGACGTGACGTGGCTGCGGCCGGACCGGCTCTCGGGCGCGGAGCGGTACGCCCTCGAGCTCGTCCCCGCCCTCGCCGAGCTCGCGCCCGGCGAGATCGTCCTCTTCGCGCGCCCCGACCTCCCCCGCCCGCTCGCGGACCTCGACGTCGAGCGGCGCACGGCCGCGGTCGTCGGGCGCGTCGCGCTCGACCAGGGCTGGCTGCCGCTCGCCGCCATGCGGGCGCGGGTGGACCTCCTCCACACCCTCGCGTCCCCCACCCCGCTCCTCTGGCGCGGGCTCGCGGCGATGACCGTCCACGACGCGACGCCGTGGCTCCACCCGGACGCCGCGGGGACGCGGTGGTACGCGCGCCCGCTCTACCCGCAGGCCCTCGGGCGCGCCGCGGCGATCTTCACGGTCTCGGAGGCGGCGCGCGAGGACCTCGTCCGCTCCGCGGGCGCCCCGCGCGACCGCGTCTTCGTCACGCCGAACGGGGTCGACCCGCACTTCTTCGAGCTGCGCGCGCCGGAGGGGCCGCGGGCGCCCTACCTCCTCGCGGTCGGCACCTTCGAGCCCCGCAAGAACCTGCCGGTCCTCCTCGAGGCGTTCCGCCGGCTCCGGCGCGAGGGGCGCGACCTGCAGCTCGTCGTCGCCGGGCACCAGGCGTTCACGCAGCTCCTCCCGCTCGGCGACCTCGCGCCCCACGTGCGGCTCACCGGCGTCGTCTCGGACGAGGAGCTGCGGGCGCTCTACGCCGGCGCGGCCTGCTTCGTGATGCCG
>JAHWYA010000582.1 GCA_020028115.1 Anaeromyxobacter sp. | reverse complement strand
CGGGTGTGGAGGACGGCGTCGAGCCGCGCGGGCGGCGCACCGAGGTCGAGGTCGGTCCCCCCGCCGACGAAGACGACCGAGCGCCGGTCGGCGGCGAGCGCGCGCATCGCCTCCGCGGCCTCGGCGACCGTCGCGGGCTCCACGGCGACGGCCGGGCGCACGCCCAGGACGGCGTCCCCGGCGTCGACGGCGCGGGGGGCCGAGATCGGGGTCGGGGTCACCAGCGCTCCGCGAGCCCCGCGACCTCGGCCGGGTGCGGGCTGTAGGGGCCCGGCTTCTCGCCGCAGAGCCGGGGCGTCGGGAAGACCTTGCCCGGGTTCATGAGGGCGAGGCCGTCGAAGGCGCAGCGGACGCGCGCCATGGTGTCGAGGTCGTCGGCGGTGAACTGCTCGGCCATGAACTGGGCCTTCTCCGCGCCGACCCCGTGCTCGCCGGTGATGGAGCCGCCGGACCGGATGCAGAGCCGGAGGATCTCGCCGCCGAGCCGCGCCGCGCGCTCCTCCTCGCCGGGGTTCCGGGCGTCGTACAGCACGAGGGGGTGGAGGTTCCCGTCGCCGGCGTGGAAGACGTTCGCGACGCGCAGCCCCACCTCGCGCGCCATCCGCTCGATCTCGCGCAGCACGCGCGCGATCTCCGAGCGCGGGATGACGCCGTCCTCGACGAGGTAGCTCGGGCTGATCCGCCCGACCGCGGCGAAGGCGGACTTCCGCCCCTTCCACATGAGCGCCCGCTCCGCCTCGTCGCGCGGGACCCGGATCTCGAGCGCGCCCGCGGCGCGGGCGATCTCGATCGCGCGCGCCGAGACGTGCTCCACCTCGGCGCGCGTGCCGTCGGCGTCCATGAGGAGGGCCGCGCCGACGTCGGGCCAGTCGAGCCCTGTCGCCGCCTTCGCCGCCTCGATGGCGAGCCGGTCCATCATCTCGATCGCGGCGGGGAGGATCCCGGCGGCGATGATCCCGGACACCGCGCTCCCCGCCTCGTCGGTCGAGGGGAACGTCGCGAAGAAGGTGCGGGTGACCTCGGGCTTCCGCAGGAGCTTCAGCGTCACCTCCGTCACGATGCCGACGAGCCCCTCGGAGCCGACGAGCGCCGCGAGCAGGTCGTACCCCGGCGCGTCGGAGGCGGGGCCGCCGAGGTCCACGACCGCGCCGTCGGAGAGGACCACCCTCGCGGCGAGGACGTGGTTCGTGGTGAACCCGTACTTGAGGCAGTGGGCGCCGCCGGAGTTCTCGGCGACGTTCCCTCCGATCGAGCAGACGCCCTGCGACGACGGGTCGGGCGCGTAGTACAGGCCGGCGCCGGACACGGCGCGGGTGACGTCGAGGTTGATCACGCCGGGCTCGACGCGGATCCACCCGTTCGCGAGGTCCACCTCGAGGATCCGCCGCATCCGCGTGAGCGAGACGACGACGCAGCCCTCGACCGGCCGGGCGCCGCCCGAGAGCCCGGTGCCCGCACCGCGCGGCACGATCGGCACCTTCGCCTCGCGCGCGGCCGCGACCACGCGTACGACCTCCTCCGTCGTGGCCGGCAGGACGACCATCCCCGGGCGCGTGCGGCCGTGCGTGAGCCCGTCCGCCTCGTAGACGAGGAGCTCGGCGGGGTCCGTGACGACGTTCCCCGTCCCGACCGCCTCCGCCATCCGCGCCGCGAGGCCGTTCACTTGTACAGCACCCCCGGGAGCCACAGCCCGATCTGCGGGAACATGTAGAGCAGCGCCAGCGCGAGCACCTGGATCGCCATGAAGGGCATCATGCCCGCGAAGATCTGGTTCAGCGTGACGTGCTTCGGCGCGACGCCCTTCAGGTAGAACGCCGCCATCGCGACCGGCGGCGAGAGGAACGCGGTCTGCAGGTTCAGCGCGACGAGCAGGCCGAAGAAGAGCGGGTTGATGTCGAAGTGCCCGAGGAGCGGCAGGAAGATGGGCATGAAGATGACGATGATCTCCGTCCACTCGAGCGGCCAGCCCAGGATGAAGATGATGAACTGGGCGAGCAGCATGAACTGGAGCGGCGACATGTTGAGCCCCAGCACCCACTGCTCGATGATCTGCTGGCCGCCGAGGAGCGCGAACGCGGCCGAGAAGATCGACGACCCGACGAAGAGCCAGCAGACCATCGCCGTCGTCTTCGCGCAGAGGAACGCCGACTCCTTCACGATCGCGAGGGTGAGCCGCCGGTAGGCCGCGGCGAGGAGCAGGCCGCCCGCGGCGCCCATGGCGGCCGCCTCGGTCGGCGTCGCCCACCCGAAGATGATCGTCCCGAGCACCGCGAGGATGAGCGCCGACAGGGGGAAGAACGAGCCGAGCAGCATCTTGAAGATCTGCAGCCGCTCGAAGGTGAAGATCGCGTAGTTGATCACGAGGATGGCGACCGCGACCGCGGCGAAGATCCAGAACCACCGAGGCGCCGGGACGCTCCTCGTCTCGGCGGCGGGGGCCTGCTCCGCCATCGCGGCCGGACCGGGCGCCGGGGCCGGCGCGGGAGCGGGCGCGGCCTTCCCGGTGGCGGGCGGCTCCTGC
>JAHWYA010000581.1 GCA_020028115.1 Anaeromyxobacter sp. | reverse complement strand
CGGCGACCGCGCCGGCGGCGGTCGTCCACACCGGGATCACCGGGGAGATCTCGATCGACGAGGCGGCGCCGATCCCGACGCCGGTGCCGCGCAAGCGGAACGTGGCCTACGCGGAGGAGCTCGCCGACAAGTACGCGACGCGCGAGTTCACGCTCTCCACCCCCGCCGGCAAGGGCGGCAAGCGGCCGGGCAAGGGCCACAAGCTGCTCTTCACCCTCGCCTTCGCCGGGGTCCTCGTCGCCGCGCTCGGCGGCTGGCTCGTCTTCAACAAGACGCGGAAGGCGACGATCGAGGGGATCGACCGGCTCCTCAAGGAGACGGTCCCGCTCGTCGAGAAGGACACCTACCCCTCGTACGTGGCGGCGGCCGCGAAGTCGAAGGAGATCCTCGAGCTCGACGACGGCGCGATCGCCGGCCACGCGTTCCTCGCGTACGTCGACGCGATCCGCTCGGGCGAGCACGGCGAGGACGCGGTGAAGGCCGAGGCGGTGAAGCACGTGGAGGAGGCGCGCAAGCACGGCCAGCGTCACTCCCACCTCGTCGCGGCCGAGGCGTACCTCAAGCTGCACGGCGGCGACCTCGCCGGCGCGAAGGAGACGCTGAAGGCGGTCCTCGAGGGCGACGACGCGGCGCAGAGCCCGTTCCTCCAGGGCGCCCTCGGCGCGGTGCTCCTGCGCGAGGGCGACCTCGACGGCGCGCGGGACGTCCTCGGGAAGGCGCAGAAGGCGAGCGCGGGCGACGTGCGGATCGCGTGGCTCCTCGCCGAGCAGTTCCGGCGCCGCGGCGAGGGGTACGAGTCGCAGGCGGCCGCCTTCTACGACTACGCGCTGCGCATCAACAAGGACCACCTCGGCTCGATCCTGGGCAAGGCGCTCGTGCTCCTCGGGCGCGGGCAGGTCGAGGAGGCCGGGCGGGCGGCGGAGCTCGCGCTCGCGCCGCAGACCGGCGCGTCGAAGCCGCAGCTCGCCCTCGCCCACGCCATCCGCGGCGGCGTCCTCGCCGCGAGGGGGAAGGCGGAGGAGGCGGCGGCCGCGGAGCAGGAGGCCGCGAAGCTCGACCCCGCCAGCGCAGACATCCCGGCGCTCGTCGGCCTGCGCAAGCTGCGCGGCGGCGACGCGGCCGGCGCGGTGGACGCCCTCCAGCGGGCGGTCGCCATCGACTCGAAGCGCGTCTCGCTCTACGCCGACCTCGTCCGCGCCCTCCTCGCCAAGGAGGGCGGCGCGAAGCAGGCCATCGACACGGTGAAGCGGACCATCGCGCGGCTCGGCGAGCACCCCCGCCTCGCCCTCATGCTCGGGGACGCCTACCGGGCCTCGGGCGACGCGGATCTCGCGCAGGGGCAGTACGAGAAGGCGATCCAGCTCGGGCGGCCGTTCCCCGACGCGCGCGTCGCGCTCGCGAAGCTCTTCCGCGCGCGGAACAACATCCCCGGCGCCCTCACCGAGCTCGAGCAGGCGATCAGCGAGTACGGCCAGGCGAGCGGCGGCGGCGCCGCGGCGGCCCTCGTCGAGAAGGCGGAGGCGAACCGCGCCCGCGGCGCGAGGCCGGACGACCTGAAGGCCCTCTACCTCGAGGCGCTCAAGGCGGACCCGGTGAACTGCGACGCGCTGTGGGGCGCGTCGAAGATCGAGGCGGAGCTGGCGAAGCTCGCGGAGGAGGGCAAGCGGAGGCTCGAGACCTTCGCCCGGCTCTGCGGCCGCGACCCGCGCGCCGCCGAGGCGGCCCGCCTGGCGAGGTAAGAGAAGCTCCGCGCGAACACGTGGACGTGGAGGTGGACGTCGACGTGGATGTGGACGTGGACTGGACGCGGCGAGGGCAGCAGCCGCTCACGACCACGACCACGTTGCCGCTTCCTCGCGGTAACATCTCTCGCATGACCCCGCGCGCCCTCGCCCCGCTCCTGTTCGCCGCCGTCACGCTCGCCGGCTGCGACTCCGTCGCCCGCGTCGAGCTCTCCCCCGCGTCGCTCCGGTTCGGCGTCCGGGGCCAGACCGCGAAGGTCCACGCCGCGCCCGTCGCGAGGAACGGCAAGCCGCTCCCCGCCGAGGCGTGCCGGTGGTCCACCTCCGACGCGAAGGTCGCGACGGTCGCCGGCCCCGCGAACGACGCGGTCGTCACCGCGGTGGGTCCCGGCGCCGCCCGGATCACGTGCGCCGCCGGCGGGGTCACCGCCGAGGTGGAGGTCCTCGTCCGCGTCGTCGCGAAGGTGGCGGTGTCGCCCGAGAAGGTGGAGCTCAGGATGCTCGACGAGCCGGCGCCGGTCGGGCTCCAGGTCGTCGCCTACGACGACACGGGCGCCCAGGTCCTCGGGCGGACGATGTCCTCGGTCTGCGCGAAGGAGGAGATCTGCCGCGGGGACGGGCGCGCCCAGCTCTGGGCGGCGGGCCCGGGGGACACGACCGCGTTCGTGGAGGTCGAGGGCGCGCGGAGCGCCGAGGTCCAGGTCCACGTCGTCGACGCGCGCTCCGCCGACGCGAAGCCCAGGGCCGTGAAGGGCAACCCGATGGACGAGATCGAGCGGA
>JAHWYA010000096.1 GCA_020028115.1 Anaeromyxobacter sp. | reverse complement strand
GGACGCCGCGGCGGATCCGGCCGCCGCCGCGCCCGCGCCCACCGCGGCGATCTTCATGAACCCTCTGCGTCCGATGGTCATGTGCGTCTCCCCGCTCCCGTCACGCGCGGGCGGCGATGAGGTTGAGAGTTCCGATGACGGCGACACCGGCCAGGGCCAGCACGAACGCGAACATCATGACGTCGCTCCTTTCGGTGCAGCGGGGTGAGAATTCGGCTGCGGCTCTTCGCCCGGCCGGCCTGCGCGCTCGAGCGCGTCCCGGAAGAGCGGGCACCCCTTGAACCCCTCGCCCTCGCAGGTGCTCGCGGTCGTGATGCGGTCGATCGGGACGGGCTTCTTGACCGGGTAGGCCCTGCAGTAGACGACCGAGACTTCCTTCAGGTAGGGGCAGGTCATGTGCCGTTCTCCTGAGCGTTCACATCGCAACGCGCGGGCCACGCCCGCCACGGCGTCGCGCTCGCGCGAGTTCCGCAAGGTTCACGGACGGTTACGTGGGACCCGGGCGGCGTGCGCCGGCGCGCACGCCCTCCGCTCGGCCCGACACGCGGTGAGAAGCTCGACACCCCGCGCCGGGGCGCGGAGGGTTCACCGTGGGAGATCGGGGGGTTGGCGGTGCGGGGCGGCTCGACGTGGAGTTTCTCGACGGGTGTCGAGGATCACCGCAGCGGGGAGCGCGCGCACGCGCGCAGCGCGAACGATCCCTTCGCGCGAGCGTGGGGCCGCGAAGCGGCCCGGAGTCGGAGGGGCGTCACCTCGCCGCGCCGGGCGAGTCGTCCTCGCCGTCGCGGCGGATGCCGTACTTCCGCATCTTGTTGTAGAGCGTGACCCGGTCGATGCCGAGGATGCGCGCCGACTGGCTCACGTTGCCCCCGGTGTGCGCGAGGACCGCGGCGACGTGCCGCTTCTCGACCTCCTCGAGCGAGGCGAGGGTGCCGGGGCGCGGCGCCACGTCCGCCTTCGAGGGGAGCCCGAGATCGGCGAGCTGGATCACGGGACCGGTGGCGACGACGGCCCCCCGCTCGAGCACGTTCCGGAGCTCGCGGACGTTCCCGGGCCAGTCGTGGGCCATGAGCGCGGTCATCGCGTCCGGGGAGACGCCGTCGATGCGCCGCTTCATCTCGATCCCGAGCCGCTCGACGAAGTGCTCGACGAGGAGCGGGACGTCCTCGCGGCGCGCCCGGAGCGGCGGGATGAGGACCGGGATGACGTTCAGCCGGTAGAAGAGGTCCTCCCGGAACTTCCCCTCCACCGCCGCCTTGCGGAGGTCGCGGTTCGTCGCCGCGATGATCCGGACGTCCACCCCGATCGTCTCGTTCCCGCCGACCCGGTGGAACTTCCGCTCCTCGAGCACCCGCAGGAGGTCGAGCTGCAGCTTCGGCCCGATGTCTCCCACCTCGTCGAGGAAGAGCGTGCCGCCGTCCGCGGCCTCGAACTTCCCCTTCCGCCGGGCGGTCGCGCCGGTGAACGAGCCCTTCTCGTGGCCGAACAGCTCGGACTCGAGCAGCGTCTCGGTGAGCGCCGCGCAGGAGACCGGCACGAACGGCCCCTCCGCGCGCGGGCTCTCGGCGTGGATGGCGCGGGCGAGGACCTCCTTGCCGCTGCCGGACTCGCCGAGGACGAGGATGGTCGAGCTCGAGCGGGCGGCGGTCTTCGCGAGCTCGAAGACCGACTGCATGGCGGGGCTCTTCGAGAGGAGGTCGCGGAACCGGTACTCCTGCTTCAGCGCCTGGCGGAGCACAGTGTTCTCGCGCACGAGCAGCTGCTGGCTGACGATCTTCTGCATCATGATCGACAGCTCCTCGGGATCGAACGGCTTCACGAGGTAGTCGTAGGCGCCGCCCTTCATCGCCGCGACCGCGGTGTCCACCGTCGCGTACGCGGTCATGATGACGACGGCGAGCTCGGGCTGGAGCCGCTTCGCCTCCTCGAGGACCTGCAGCCCGTCCATCCCGGGCATCTTGAGGTCCACGACGAGGATGGACCAGCGCTCGGCCTCGAGCCGCGCGATCGCGGACGGGCCGTCCGGCGCCACCACGACGGTGTAGCCGTCCTTCTCGAGCCAGCCGCCGAGCGACTCGCGGACGATCTCCTCGTCGTCCACCACCAGGATGCGCGTCCTCTCGTTCGACATGATCATCCCTCTCCCTGGGTCCCGAGCCGGGCCCGGCACTCCGCGCACAGCTCGGACGACTTCGCGTCCACCTCGCGCACCGCCGGGGAGCGCCCCATCACGCACCCCTCCCCGTCGCAGTGGACGAGGCCGAAGGCGTGCCCGATCTCGTGCACCGCCTCCTTCGCGAGCCGCTCGACGAGCAGCTGCGGCCCGACGAGCTCCACGTCCTCCACGAGGCGCGCCGTCGACACGACCGCGGCGCGGCCCCCGAGCTGCGCCTCGCCGAAGACGTAGGTGAGGATGGGGATGAAGAGGTCCCGGTCGGTGACGCCGAGCACCTTGCCGCCGCCCGGCCCGGCCTCGAGCAGCCAGCGCAGGATGACGCCGGAGGCGTGCTGCCGGCGCCGCGGGTCGAAGGCGTGCCGCGGCCGGGCCTCGCCGTCCCAGATCGCGGCGGGGCGCCGGAAGGCGCGGGCGAGGTGGAGGCGCACGTGCTCGACCAGCTGCGGGTCCGGCTCCTCCTCGCCGATCCACCAGACGAAGATCGGGTCCATTCGCTTGGCGGGGGCTCGCACGGGGGCGCCCTCATCCGGCGGCCCCTGCGCTCGCGGCGGCCGCCGCCTTCCTCGGGGGGAGGCGCACCATCACCCGGGTCCCCTTGCCCACCTCCGTCGTGAGCTCGACCTTGCCGCCGTGGCGCTCGACGATGCCGTACACGACCGACAGGCCGAGCCCGGTCCCCTTCTCCTTGGTCGTGAAGAACGGGTCGAAGATCTTGGAGAGGTGGTCGGGCGGGATGCCGGGCCCGCTGTCCTGGAAGGCGACCTCGACCCAGCGCCCGTCCTCGACGAGGGCGGTCTCGATGACGAGCCGCCCGCCGCGCGCCATCGCCTCGCAGGCGTTCATGATGACGTTCACGAACGCCTGCCGGAGCTGGCCGAAGTCGCCGTCGACGACCGGCACCGGCGCGAGCCGCTTCTCGAGCGCGATCCCCTGGATCTGGATCTGGTTCGCGAGGAGCTGGACCGCCTCGTCGATCACCGAATGGACGTTGGTGTCCTTGAGCGCGATCGGGCGCTCGCGGGCGAAGTCGAGGAGGTTGCGGACGATCGCGGAGCAGCGCTCGGTCTCGCGCTCGACGAGGTGCAGGTGCTTCACGAGGTTGCTGCGCGTGGCGTCGTCCGGGGGCCCCTGGTCCAGGGTGCGGACGATGAGCTTCGCGAAGGTGAGGATCCCGGCGAGCGGGTTGTTGATCTCGTGGGCGATCGAGGCGGAGAGCTTCCCGAGGGACGAGAGCTTCTCGCTCCGGACGAGCTGGTCCTGCGCCGCGCGCAGCGCCGCGGTGCGCTCCTCCACCTTGCGCTCGAGCCCGTGCATGAGCGAGTCGAGCGCGCGCATCGTCTGGCGAAGCGAGCGCGTCATCTCGTTGAACGACGTCGCGAGGATCCCGAGCTCGCCCGACCAGGTGACCGGCACCTCGAGGTCGAGCTGATCCCGCGCGACGCGCCGGGTCGCCTGGACGAGGGCGGCGACCGGGCGCAGCACGTGGTGCCGCGTGAAGAGCCACAGGAGGACGCCGAGCACGGCGGCCGCGAGCGCGGCGGCGACGAGGGTCCGGACGCGGAACCCCTCGGTCTCGGCGTCGAGGCGGGCGAGGGAGACGCCGACGTCGATGACGCCGAGCACCTTCCGCTCCGGCGGGTGCGCGTGGCAGGCGGCGGTCGCGCAGGAGGCCTCGTTGTAGAGCGGCGTCACGATCCCGAGGACCCGGTGCTTGCCCGTCGTGAAGACGCGGCTGCGGCTCTCGAGCTCCAGCCGGTGGAGCGGCTCGTTCTCGGCGTGGCACGCGACGCACGCCTCCGCGTTCCGGTCGACGGAGCGTCCGATCTCGGCGCGGTCGGTCGAGAAGGTGATCCGGCCGTCGCCGTCCATCATGCGGACCATCTCGATGCCGGTCTGCCGGCCGATGTCCTGCATGATCAGGTAGGCGTCGTGGCGGCGGTCCTGCAGCATCGCGCGGTGCAGCGCGTTGCGGATCGTGTGGCTGAGGAGGTCCGACTCGAGGACCACCTGCGCGAGCAGGTGGCGCTGCACCGAGATCTCCGCGAAGAAGAAGGCGCCGATCGTCGCGAGCGCGACCGCGCCCGTCCCGGCGAGGAGCTTCGTCGAGAGCCGGTGGTGCCAGGGGATGCCGAGCCCGATGTCGTCGAGCGAGCCCGGGGCGATCGCGCGCGCGAGCCGGGCGAGGGCGGGGTCGTGCGTCTCCTGAGCGGCCGCTGGCGGAGGAGCCCCGCCCTGCGTCCCCTCGTCGGGCGTCTTCGCGGCGGTCGCCATGGCACCCCCGGTGCGACCTTCACGGCAGGCGAAACTCCGATCCGGTTATCACTCCGAGGTGGCGGCCGGGGCCTTGTCTCCCGTCAACGAGTGTTCATTTCCTCGCCGTCTGTAAGGGCTGCGCGGTGCCGCGCGCGGCGCGATGTCGCGCGGCAACGTTGATCGCTCGCCGGATCGTGCGTACCCTCGCCGCCTCGCATGACCGACCCCCGCGCCATCCTCCTCGTGAAGTGCCCCGACCGGCCCGGCATCGTCGCCGCCATCTCGAGCTTCCTCTTCCGGCACGGCGCGAACATCACCGACTTCGACCAGCACACGTCGGAGGAGGACACCGGCGTCTACTTCACCCGGCTCGAGTTCCAGACCGGCAAGCTCGACCTCCCGCTCGACGACCTGAAGCACGCGTTCTCCCTCGACGTCGCGCGACCCTTCGCAATGGAGTGGCGGCTCACCCTCTCCTCCGACCGGAAGCGGATCGCGGTGCTGGTCTCGAAGCACGACCACGCGCTCCTCGAGCTGCTCTGGACCTGGAAGCGCGGCGACCTCCGCGCGGACGTCGTCCAGGTGATCTCGAACCACCCGGACCTGCGGCAGGCGGTGGAGGGCTTCGGCGTGCCGTTCGTCCACGTGCCGAACTCGAAGGAGCAGCGGGACGGCGCCGAGGCCCGCATGACGGAGCTCCTCGACGGGAAGGCGGACCTCGTCGTCCTCGCCCGCTACATGCAGATCGTCTCGCCCGCCTTCGTTTCGCGGTGGCCGCGGCGGATCATCAACATCCACCACTCCTTCCTCCCGGCCTTCGTCGGGGCGGACCCGTACCGGCAGGCGTACGAGCGGGGCGTGAAGGTCGTCGGCGCGACCGCGCACTACGTGACCGCCGAGCTCGACGCGGGCCCCATCATCGATCAGGACGTCGCGCGGGTGTCGCACCGCGACTCGGTCGACGACCTGAAGCACCTCGGCCGCGACCTCGAGCGTCGCGTGCTCGCCCGGGCGGTTCGCTGGGACTGCGAGGACCGGGTGATCGTGCACGGAAACAAGACGGTGGTGTTCGCGTAAACGAGCGGGCCGTAGGAACACGTGGTCGTGGACCTGGTCGTGGTCGCGAGCTGAACGCCTCGTATCGAAGCTCGCGTCCACGTCCACGTCCACGTCGACGTCCACCTCCACGTCCACGTGGCAGCCAGCCATCCAGGCGCGCCGGCTGCAGCCGCCCCATCCTTCCTCCATGGTCGCGCGGACCCTCGGCGTTGTCCTGTCGCTCTGGCTTTTCTTCTCCGCGTTCGTGTTCCCGCGCTCGCACGAGGGGTTCGCGAACGCCTGGCTCGTCGGCCTCTTCTCGGGCGTCGCCTCCCTCGCCGCGATGCGCTCGCCGCGCGCCCGCTACCTCGGGATCGCGCTCTCGGCGTGGCTCCTCGCCTCGGCGTTCATCTTCTCGCGCGGCTCCCGCCTGTCGTTCTGGAACGACCTCGCGGTCGCCGTGCTCCTGTTCCTCCTCGCGCTCGTGCCGGGGACGATGTACCTCACGCACCTCGAGAGCCGCCGCGCCCACGCCTGACGGGCGCGCGCCGTGGTCCCGGGCGGGAGGTGCGTCGCGGCGGCCGCGCCGCCACGATCCTGCCCGTGAGCGAGCCCGCCCTCGGCGACGACCCCCTGCGGATCCACGCCGCCTTCGCGGCCGCGCTCCCGGCGCTCCAGCGCGACGTGTGCGCCGCCCTCGAGGCCGCGGACGGGGGCGCCGTGTTCTCCGCCGACCCCTGGGAGCGGCCCGGCGGCGGCGGGGGCACCGCGCGGGTGCTGCAGGACGGGCCGGTCCTCGAGAAGGTGGGCGTGAACGTCTCCGACGTGCGCGGCGCCGTCCCGGAGGCGCTCGCCGGCACGCTGCCCGGCGACGGCCCCGAGTTCGTCGCGGCGGGGCTCTCCCTCGTCGTCCACCCGCGCTCGCCGATGGTCCCCACCGCCCACGCCAACGTGCGGTTCGTCGCGCGCGGGCGGACGGCCTGGTTCGGCGGGGGCGCCGACCTCACGCCGCACTACCTCTTCGAGGAGGACTGTGCCCACTTCCACCGGACGCTGCGCGACGCCTGCGAGCGGCACGTGCCGGGCCGCCACGCGGAGTGGAAGCGGGAGGCGGACCGCTACTTCTTCCTCCCGCACCGCGGCGAGCACCGCGGCGTCGGCGGGATCTTCTTCGACGGGCTCCACGCGGACGCGTCCGCGCTCGCCCTCGCCCGCGCGCTCCCGGCGGCGTTCCTCGCAGCCTACCTGCCGATCGTGGCGCGCCGCCGCGGCGCGCCGTGGGGCGACGCGGAGCG
>JAHWYA010000580.1 GCA_020028115.1 Anaeromyxobacter sp. | reverse complement strand
GTACCGCGCCGCGAAGTCGCCGACCGAGCGGCGCTCGCTCACGTTCCGCACCGGCGTCCGGGCGACCGCGACGCGCTTCCCGAGCACGGCCGGGATCATCCGGCCCATCACGTAGTCCTCCGCCAGGACGTCCTGGACGGACTCGAAGCCGCCGAGGGCCTCGAGGTCTCGCCGGCGGAGCGCCATCGACTTCCCGACGACGATGTCGCGCCCGCAGAGCCGCTTCGCCGCGACGATCCCCGGGGTGATGGCGCCGGTGAGGTGGAGGTGGTCCATGAGCGAGCCCACCCGCGCCTCGCCCTCGCCGGAGATCGGGTGGGTGACGAGCCCGACCCCGTCGTCCTCGAGGAGCGCGACGATCTCGGCGAGGTACCCGGGGTCGACGCGCACGTTCGAGTCGGACACGACGAGCACGTCGTGCCGCGCGGCGCGGGCGAGCGTCACGAGCTGGTTCACCTTCGGGTTCAGCCCGGGCGCGCCGCGCTGGAGGACCACCCGGAACCTGCCGGGCCACCTCCGTGCGGCGGCGCGCGCGAGGGGGTAGGCGGCGTCGCTCGCGCTCCGCACCCCGAGGACCACCTCGAAGTCGGGCCACGCGAGCGCCGCGAACGACGCGAGGTTCTCCGCGAGGCCGTCGTCGGCGCCGCAGAGCGGCTTCAGGATCGAGACCGGCGGAGACGTGCGCGGCGCCGGCGCGGGCGCGCCGAGGTGCCGCCGCAGCGAGGCGAGCTGGACCGCGACGGCGGCGAGGCCCACGGCGGCCGCCGCGAACAGGATGAGGCTCGGATCGAACGCCATCGCGCTCCTCTCGGTGATCGGCCAGGCGCAGGAGGATGGTCGCCCCGCGCGGTGGCGCCGCCGGGGCGGGGACGTGACGAAATGCGGTCAGCGCGCGCGGGCGAGCGCGGCCACCGCGAGCCCCTCGAAGAGGAGGTGGGCCGCGAGCGTGCTCGTCGCGTCGCCGTGGTCGAACGGCGGCGAGACCTCGACGACGTCCATCCCGACGAGCCGCACGCCGGCGAGGGCGCGGACGAGGAGGAGCGCCTCGCGCGAGGTGAGGCCGCCCGGGACCGGGGTGCCGGTCCCCGGCGCGAACGCCGGATCGACCGCGTCGACGTCGAAGGACAGGTACAGCGGCAGGTCGCCCACCGCGGACAGGACGTCGCGCGCGACGGCGCGGCCCCCCCGCTCGACGACCTCGTCCACGCCGTGGACCCGCGCCCCGTGCCGCGCCCCGACGTCGACGTCGCCGGCGCTCCCGAGCGGCCCGCGGATCCCGACCTGATGGAGCTGACCCGGTGCGACGAGCCGGTCCTCGAGCGCGTGCCGGAGCGGCGTCCCGTGGTGGAACGCGTCACCCCACACCTCGGGGCCGCTCGTGTCGAGGTGGGCGTCGACGTGGAGGACCGCGAGCGGTCCGTGGCGCGCGGCGACGGCGCGGAGCGCGGGCAGCGTGATCGAGTGGTCGCCCCCGACGAGGAACGGGACCGCGCCGCTCGCGAGCACCGCAGCGACGCTCGCCTCGATGGCGCCGCGCACCGCGGCGGCGTCGAACGGCGGGAAGACCACGTTCCCGGCGTCGACCGCCGAGAGCGCCGAGAACGGGTCGAGGCCGAGGAGCGCGTGGTGCCCCTGGACGAGCGCGCTCGCGCGCCGGACCTCCCACGGCGCGAGGCGCGCGCCCGGACGGTACGTCGTCCCCCCATCGAAGGGGACGCCGAGGAGCGCGGCACCCGTGCCGTCCGGAAGGCCGGCCGCGAGCGGCGCGGACGGGAGCCGGAAGAACGGGATCTGGCCGTGCGCGAGGTACTCCGCCGCGGACTGCTGGTGCATCACGCCTCCTCGAGGAGCGCCGCGACGCGATCACGCGCCTCCTCCGCGGCGGCGCGCGGCGACCCGTCCCGCGGCAGGGCGAGCGGCGCGCCGAAGCGGAGCGACACCCGGGCGCCGGGGGACGACGCGAGCGCGAGGTAGTGCGGGACGAACGCGGCGTCGCCGGTCCAGGCGAGGCTGCTAGGTGCGTAGCGGATGGCGACCGGGACGATGGGTGCGCCGGCCCGCAGCGCGAGGCCGAAGAGCCCAGGCCGGAAGGGGAGGACCGCGTCTCCCGCCGAGGTGGTGCCCTCCGGGAAGTTGAGGACGCACGCGCCCGCCCCGAGCGCCGCGCGGACGGCGCGCAGCGCGCGCGCACCGCTCCCCGCGTCGCCCCGGGACACGAACACGACGCCGAGGTCGCGGGCGAGCGAGCCGACGAGCGGCCACCCCGCGACGTCGAGCTTCGAGATGGGGACGCACGGCACGTGCGCCGCCACCACGAGCGGGTCGAGCCAGCTCACGTGGTTCGACACGAGGATCGCCTGCGCCGGGACCTGCGCGCCGGACGCCACGGCGTGGATGCCGTGGAGCGCGAGGACGTCGCGGGCCGCGTCGCGCAACGCGAGCGCCCGCGCGCGCGTGCGCCCGACCTCGGTGGACCCGCCGCGCAGCGCTCGCAGCCGGGTGGCGGTCGCGAGCGCGGTCGCC
>JAHWYA010000579.1 GCA_020028115.1 Anaeromyxobacter sp. | reverse complement strand
GGCCGGCGCCGGCCGCGCGACCCTGACGCTCGACCCGCGGCTGCAGGAGAAGCTCGAGCGTTCGCTCGAGCTCTACCGCGTGCCGTGGGGCGCGACGGTGCTCCTCGAGCCGCGCACCGGTCGCGTCCTCGCGCTCGCCGAGCACTCGCAGGCGGAGCCGGGGCGGCGCGGGCTCGCGCTCGCCGCGCTCGCGCCCGCCGCGAGCATCTTCAAGATCGTGACGGCCGCGGCCCTGCTCGAGCGCGGCGCCCAGGCCGACGACGAGGTCTGCTGGCACGGCGGGAAGCGGCGGCTGCAGCCGAAGCTCCTCCTCGACGACCCGCGCCGCGACCACCGGTGCAGCTCGCTCACCTCCGCGTTCGGCCACTCGACGAACGTCGTGTTCGCGAAGCTCGCCGACCGGGACCTCGATCCGTCGACCCTCCGGGCCACCGCGGACCGGTTCCTGTTCAACTCCGAGATCCCGTTCGCCCGGCCGGTCGAGGTCTCGACGGCGAACGTCCCGGACGACCCCTTCGCCGCGGCGAACACCGCCGCGGGCTTCGGCACGGTGCGGCTCTCGCCGCTCCACGGCGCGCTCCTCGCCGCGATCGTCGCGAACGGCGGCGTGTTCGTGCCGCCGGCGCTCGTCGAGGACGGCGAGGCGGGCGCGGTGGCCGCGCCGCGGCGGGTGGTGGACGAGCAGGTGGCGGCGCGGCTCGCCGAGATGATGCGGGAGACGGTCGCGTCCGGGACGGCGCGCAAGGTGTTCCGCCGCGTGGCCGCGCCGCTCCGCGGCATCGCGGTCGCCGGGAAGACCGGCTCCCTCGCCGACGCGCGCCCGTACCGCGACTACTCGTGGTTCGTCGGCTACGCGCCCGCCGACCGGCCCGAGATCGCCGTCGCGACCGTCGTCGTGAACGACCGGCTCTGGCACGCGCGCGCGCCGACGGTCGCGAAGGAGGCGCTCGAGGCCTTCTTCGCGACGCGCGCCCTCCACGCCGGCGGCGGCGCGGTCCGCACCGCCGCGCTGCGCTGACCGCCGGCCGGGCGCGCCGCGTGCTCACGGCACGAGCCACCGCGCGATCGCGGGGACGAGCAGCGCCGTGACGAGCGCGTTCAGTCCCATCCCGAGCGCGGCGAACGCGCCGGCCCGCGGATCGAGCTGGAAGGCCCGCGCGGTCCCGATCCCGTGCGACGCGACGCCGAGGGCGAACCCGATCGCGGCTGGATCGCGGACGCGCAGCACGCGGAGCGTCCCCGGCCCGAGCACCGCGCCGAGCATGCCGGTCAGGATCACGAGCGCCGCGGTGAGGGAGGGGAGCCCGCCGAGCTTCTCGGCGATGCCCATCGCGACCGGCGCGGTCGTGGACTTCGGCGCGAGCGAGAGGATCGTCTCCCGCGATCCGCCGAGCGCCCGCGCGGCGACGATCGCGGTGACCGCCGCGGTCGCGGAGCCCGCGACGAGCGCCGCGGCGAGCGCGAACGCGCGCGCCCGGATCCGCGCGAGCTCGCGGTGGAGCGGGATCGCGAGCGCGACCACCGCGGGCCCGAGGAGGAAGTGCACGAACTGGGCGCCGTCGAAGTACGCCGTGTAGCTCGTGCCGGTCGCCGCGAGGAGCGCGACGATCGCGGCGACCGCGAGGAGCACCGGGTTCGCGAGGGCGCGGCCGCCGAGCCGCCGCTGGAGGGCGTCCGCCGCGAGGTAGACGACGACCGTCACCGTGAGCCACAGCAGCGGGGTCTGGGCGAGGTAGACCCAGACGTCGCCGATCCGGGTCGTCACGCGCGCTCCTCCTCGCCGCGCCCGGCGCGGCGTGCGAGCCGCTCTCCCACGAGGCCCGCCACCCCCACCGCCGCGGCGGTGCTCACGAGGAGGGCGCCGACGATGGCCGGCCACTCCGCCGAGAGGCGGTGCGCGTGGAGCAGGATCCCGACCCCCGCGGGCACGAACAGGAGCGACAGGTGCGACAGGAGCCCCGTCGCGACCGTGGTCAGTCCCTCGCCGCCGGGCGCGCCGAGCTGGAGGGCCGCGAGCAGGAGCGCCATCCCGACGACCGGGCCGGGTACGGGCCAGCCCGCGACGCGCGTGAGCGCCTCGCCGGCGAGCTGGAAGAGGAGCAGGATCGACCATCCGCGGAGCATCGGGCACCTCCCGGGACGCGGAGCGTAGCACCGCTCCTCGCCCCGCCTGCGCGGCCGCAGGGGGAGGGACCGCCCGAGGCGTCAGCGGAGGTCGACGAGCTCCGCGTCCGCGAAGCGGCGGATCGCCTTCAGGACCTCGAGCTCGCGCATCGGCGCGAACGCCGCGAGCGCGCGGACGTCGCGCTTCCCGTCGCAGCGCGAGAGCAGGTACTTGTCCCCCGACGACAGCCGGAGCGCCGCGATCTCGCCGGGCGGGACCCGCAGCCGCGGCGTGCGGGGCGGCTCGAGCAGCGACGCGCGGAGCGACGCGCCGAGCACGCGCTCCACCTCGCCGAGGACGGACCGGGCGGCGTCGGACGCGGGCGACAGCTCGAGCGCGCGCGCCGCCACGAGCTCGGCG
>JAHWYA010000578.1 GCA_020028115.1 Anaeromyxobacter sp. | reverse complement strand
GGTGATCACGCGGTGGCTGAGGACCCAGCCGAGGGTCCGGGCGTAGGCACGGTCGATCGCGTCAAACGCGGCGCGGATGCGCGAGGTGACCGGACCGTCTCGGTGGCCCTCGCCGGCGGTCCGCGCCCTCGCGAACCGCGCCGACAGCATCGGGTCGAGCGTGAACGCGACGAAGAGCGAGATGAGGACGGCGATCGTGATGGTGAGGCCGAACTGCCGGAAGAACTGCCCGGTGATCCCCTGCATGAAGGCGACCGGGACGAAGACGGCGACGAGGGTGAACGTGGTCGCCATGACGGCGAGCGCGATCTCCTGCGTCCCCTCGCTCGCCGCCTGGGCAGGCGGCTCGCCCCGCTCGAGGCGGCGGGTGATGGACTCGCGGACGACGACCGCGTCGTCGATGAGGAGCCCGATCGCGAGCGAGAGCCCGAGGAGCGTCAGCTGGTTGATGGAGAAGCCCATCGCGTACATCGCGAAGAGCGTCCCGACGACGGACGTCGGCAGGGCGAGGGCGGAGATGAGCGTCCCGCGCAGATCGAGCAGGAAGACGAGGATGATGCGGATCGCCATCGCGCCGCCGAAGTAGATCGCGATCCAGCCCTCGTGCGCGTTCGCCTCGATGAGCGTGGACTGGTCGACGAGGACCTGCGCGTCGAACCCGTGCTGGGCCCGGAGCTCCGGCAGGAGCCGCTTCACCGCGTTCGCCACGGCGGCGGAGTTCGCGCCCGCCTGCTTCACCACCTCGACCGCGACCGCCTCGACGCCGTTCGTGCGGACGACGGTCTTCGGCTCCTTCGCGCCGCGCCGGACGAGGGCGACGTCGGAGAGGCGCACCGTCGAGCCGTCCTTCGCCGTCGCGATCGGCATGCGCCGCAGGGCGTCGACGTCCCGGAACTCGCCCCGGACCCGGATCCCGACCTTCCCGGCGCCCGACGCGTAGTCGCCGCCGGGGAGGTCGAGGTGCTCGCTCTTCACCCGCTGGAACACCGCGTCGGGCGTGAGCCCGAGCGCCGCGAGCCGGTCGCGGAAGAGGTCGACCGCGATCTCCGGCTCGCCGCCGCCGACGATCCGGACCGCGGCGACGCCGTCGAGCTGCTCGAGGCGCGGCCGGACCTGGTCGTCGAGCTTCTCGCGCAGGGTGATGGGATCATCCGCGGACGCGGCGGAGAACACGAGGACCGGCTGCGCGGCCACGTCGTACTGCACGATCACCGGCGCGCGCGCCCCGACCGGGAGCTGCCCCTGGGCGATGCCCACCTTGTCGCGGACGTTCTGGACGGCGTCGCCGAGCGCGACGGAGAGCTGGAACTCGATGAAGACCATCGAGACGTCCTCCCGCGACCAGGAGAAGACGGTCTTGATGCCCGGGATCGACGAGACCGCGTCCTCGATGGGCCGGGTGACGGACTCCTCGATGTCCTCCGGGCTCGCGCCAGGGTACGGCGTCGAGATGGTGACGAACGGGAACGCGACGTCCGGGTAGAGATCCGTCCCGAGGCGGCGGTACCCGAGGAACCCGAGGACGATGAGCGTGAGCGACATCATCCCGGTGAAGACCGGGCGGCGGATGGCGACGTCGGAGAGGGTCATCGGCCGCCCTCCGCCACGACCGTCCCGTCGGCGATCCCGAGGGGCGGCGCCTCGAGGACGCGGAGCCCCGCGGGCCACGCGCCGCCGTCGGGCAGCACCACAGCGCGGTCGCCGTCCTCGGCGAGGAGCCGGACGGGGAGGGCGCTCGCCCTCGCGTCCGCTCCGGCCACCCAGACGGCGTAGGAGCCCTCGCGCTGGACGAGGGCCGCCGCGGGGACGCGGAAGGCGGACCGCTCGGCGCCGCTCGGCAGCTCCGCCCGCGCGAAGGCGTTCGGCAGGAACCGGCCCTCCGCGTTCGGGACGGTCACCTCCACGGGGACCCGGTTCGTCGCCGCCTCGACGGCAGGGACGATCACGGAGATCGTCGCGTCGGCGGTGCGCGCCCCGGTCGCCGCGACCACGACCGCGACCTTGGCCCCGGGACGCACCTCCGCCGCCTCCTCCTGGGTGAGCGAGGTCTCGAGGACGAGCTGGCGCGTCGCCACGAGCGTCACGACCGGCACCCCCGGCGACACGGTGATCCCGACGCCGTCCGGGACCTGGGTCACGACGCCGGCGAACGGCGCGCGCAGGTGGTGGTGCGCGAGGTGCACGCGTGCCTGCTCGAGCTGGGCCTCGGCCGAGGCGAGCTGCGCGGCGGCGAGGTCGCGCTGGGCGCGCGACTGGACCGCCTGCGCCTCCGAGACCCCCTCCTGCTCGCGGATGCGCGTCACGCGGCCGAGCGCGTCCTCGGCGAGGGTGAGCTGGGCTCGCGCCGCCGCCACCGCCGCGTCCGCCTGGCGCACCGCCGCGCCGGCCGCGCCGTCGTCGAGCGAGGCGAGGAGCGTCCCCTCCTTCACCTCCTGGCCGCGCCGGACGCGCACCGCAGCGAGCGTGCCCGGGACGCTCATCGCGAGCGGCGCCGACTGGCGCGCCTTGAGCGTCCCCGTCGCGGTGATGCGC
>JAHWYA010000577.1 GCA_020028115.1 Anaeromyxobacter sp. | reverse complement strand
CCTCGGAGCGGGTGACCGCGGCGCCGGGCTACGCCGGCTGGGCCTGGGGGTACGACCCGAGGACGTGGAGCCGGTCGACCCGGGCGCGGACGCCGGCGAGCGCCGCGGCCGCCTCGGCGTCCGCCCGGTGGCGCTCGAAGTCGATGAAGAAGACGTAGTGCCCGAGCGCCTCCTTCATCGGGCGGCTCTCGACCTTCGACAGGTTGATGCCCCAGCGCGCGAACTCGCCGAGCACGTCGTAGAGGCCGCCCGGACGATCGCGGTCGAGCGTGAACGCGATGCTCGTCCGGTCGCGCCCGGTCGGCGCCTCGTCCGCATGCGCGAGGAGGACGAAGCGGGTGACGTTCTCCTCGACGTCCTGGATCGACTCCGCGATCACCGCGAGGCCGTACCGCTCCGCCGCGGCGCGCGAGGCGATCGCGGCGGTGCCCGGCTCCGCGGCGGCGGCGCGCTGGGCGGCGTCGGCCGTGGAGTGGGCGGGCTCGAGCGGGACGCCGGCGAGCCGCTCGCGGAGGAACCTGCTGCACTGCCCGATCGGCTGCGGGTGAGAGACGACGCGCCGGACGTCCTCGAGCCGCGTGCCCGGGCGCGCGAGCAGGTGCTGGCGGACGGGGACGAGCACCTCCCGGCGGATGAGCGGGCCGGGCGCGTGGACGAGGAGGTCGAGCGTGGCGCCGACGGAGCCCTCGATGGAGTTCTCGATGGGGAGGATGGCCCCCTCGACCTGCCCGCGGCGGAGCGCCTCGTAGGCGTCGGCGAAGGTGGCGCACGGTACGGGCTCGTCCCCGCGCGCGAGCTCGCAGCGCGCGACGGCCTCCTCGCTGAAGGTCCCGGGCGGCCCCAGGTAGGCGATGCGCATCGGCGTCTTGTATCACGCTGCCGGCGCGACGGCCCTAGATCGCGCGGACGAGCGCCGGGAGCGCGCTCACGTCGTCGAGCAGGTGATCCGCGTGCGCGAGGAGGACGTCGCGCCCGCACGCGCCCCACGTCGCGCCGACCGCCAGCGCACCCGCGGCGCGCGCTGCCGCGAGATCGTGGGGCGAGTCGCCGAGGAGGAGGGCCTCCCCGGGCGGACGGCCGAGCCGTGACAGCGCGAGGAGCACCGGCTCGGGGTGCGGCTTCGCGTTCGCGCACGAGTCCGCGCCGACGATGGCGGTCACCCATGGGAGGAAGCCCGTGTGAGCGAGCGTCCGGAGGGCGCCCTGCTCGATCTTCGCGGTCACGATCCCGACGGGGTGCCCGGCTCCGGCGAGCGCCCGGACGACCTCGACGGCGCCCGGGAAGGCGCGCGTCCGGTCGTCGTGGTTCGCGAGCCAGAACGCGCGGTAGCGGGCGAAGAGCCCCTCCACGTCCTCCGGGCGCGCGAAGGCGGCGAGCTGCGCCCGGAGCGGCGTGCCGATGCCTGCGATCCACTCCGCGTCGGTGGGGCACCGCCCGTGACCCTCGAACGCGTGACGGACCGCCTCGAGGATGAACGGGACGGTGTCGACGAGCGTGCCGTCGAGGTCGAAGAGGATCGCGATGGGACGCGCGCGCGGCAAGGGGATGCGGATGATAGTCCAAAATCCCCCTCGCATCCGGCGCCGCGTGGCTAATTTTCCAGCGGCATGACGGGGGCGGCAATCGTGCGCTGGGAGAGCGCGGGAGCGGTCGTGCTGGCCGTGCACGGCGCGTTCGACGGCGCCTCGGCGTGGAACCTCCGGAACGACATGGACGAGTCGCCCGCGCGGGAGTTCGTCGTCGATCTCACGCACGCCGTCGAGGCGTTCGACTTCGCTGCGGGCCTCCTCGCGGCGTGGGCGCGGTCCAGCGCCCGGCAGGGGAAGCGGCTGCGGTTCCTGCCCGGCGCGCCCGAGCACGTCCCGCTCCTGCGGGCGCACGGCCTCGAGGTGCTCTCGGAGGACGACGAGGCGGCCTTCGCGCCGACCCTCGCCTTCCCCATCCCCCGCTCGATCCCGGCGTCCGGCGCCGAGGCCTAGCGCCCCGGCCGCCCGCCCGGTTTCTCGCGGGGCGCCGCGCGCCGGCCTTGTGCGCGCGCCGGGTCCCTGGTTCCATGCGCGGATGCTCGAACGCTTTCGCGACATGCTGCGGTCCGCCGCGACCTCCCGCGTCCTCACCCGCGCCATCAAGGCGTACCGCGAGGGCGACTTCGCCGCCGCGCGCGCCGGCGTCGACGAGGTCGTCGCCGCGACCGAGCCCCGCGGCAGCGACTCGCAGGAGACCCACCGGCGGTCGATGCGGCTGATGGCGGTCGCCCTGCGCGCCGAGATCGCCGCGAAGCAGGGCGACGACGCGGTGACCCGCGCGTCGATCGAGGAGGGGTTCGCGCTGTGGGCGGAGGCGCAGCAGCGCCGGTCGGGGATCGGGATCCGCAGCGCGGAGGCGTTCGCGTCCTGGGAGAAGTGGGCCCGGGGCTGGCTCGAGCGCTCCCGCGGCACGCACGCCTGACGCGTCGCCCCCACGAGGCGGCGCTTGTCTGCGCCGCTTCCGCGTGCTCTCATTCCTCGGTGCAGCGCGCCTTCGGCGATCTCC
>JAHWYA010000095.1 GCA_020028115.1 Anaeromyxobacter sp. | reverse complement strand
GGCGAGCGCGGACGGGCACCTCGCCGTCGCCGACGCGGAGGCGGGGAGGGGGGACGCGCCGGCGGCGCTCGCGGCCGTGGCGCTCGCGCTCGACGCCGACCCGCGCGCGGCCGTCCTCGCGTGGTCCACGCTCCAGCGGATCCCGGGAGGTGCGGCGGTCGAGGTCTTCGTGCGCAGCCGGATCGCGGCACGCCCCGAGGACGCGGGCCTCCGCCTGCTCCACGCGCGGGCGCTGCAGCGCGAGCGCCGGATCGGCGACGCGCTCGCGGCGCTCCACGCCGCGCTCGAGCTCGACCGCACCGGCGAGGTGACGGTGGCGATGCGCGAGCTGCTCCGCGAGGCGGAGGCGCCCGGCCCGGACGACCTCGCGGCGCGCCACGAGCTCCTCGTGGCGGCGCTCCTGCGCCGCGCGCGCCCGATCCGCTGCGTACGGTGCGGCGCCGACGCGGCGGCGCGGGCGTGGCGGTGCCGCCGCTGCGGCGCGTGGGACGCGTACTGCTAGGGCGAGCGTGGAGCGGGAACGCTCACCAGGAGACGCGCACCATGGCGCCGGCGCTCAGGACACCCAGCGTGCCCGCCTTGAGCCACGGCTCGCCCGCGTGGGTCATGCCCGCGGGGACGGTCGCGGCGCCGGAGATGTGCATCGCGACCGCCGTGGCGACGGCGACCTAGAACGAGACCCCGACTGACGCCGCGACGTCCCACAGGAAGAACGTGCCCCCCTTCAGGAACTCCTCGCCTGCGTGCAGGTACCCGGCGGGCACGAGCACGCCGCCGCGGTGGTCGATCCCGCGGATCCCGGTGCGCAGCCCGACGTCGAACCGGCCGATCGGGTAGGTGACCCGCGCCTCGACGCCGGCGGTGGGCGATGCGAGGCTCGTCCGGTACGGCCCAGAGCCCTGGGCCACGTACTCAAGCTCCGTGACCGCCACCCCGGCTTCGGCGGCGAGCGAGAAGACCCGGTTCGCGAGCGGCTCCCAGGCGACGCCCGCCGTCGCCCAGCCGAGCGAGACGCTCGTGTGCGGGCCGACGTCGGACGGGCTGTTGGGGTCGTCCGCCTCGGCGATTCCGCCGTAGCCGCCGCCGAGCTCGACCGCCCAGCTCGGCCGGAACCGCCACCCGGCCCGCAGCCCGACGCGGCCCTGCTTGTCGGTGCTGCTCCCGCTCGTGAAGGTGATCTTCGCGTCGTCGACCCCGATCGGCACGTATCCCTGCACGCCCACGTACCAGCGCAGGAGCTCCTGGCGCTTGAGCGCCGGGACCGTTCGGCCGAAGTACCGCTCGAGCCCGGTGGCGAGGACGCGCTCCGCGACCTCGGGGGTCCGGTCGGAGAGGGTGAGGGCATCGGTCGCGCGGGCGGTCTCGAGGGCGAGGAGCGAGCCCTTCTCGGCGTCGTGGAGCTTCAGGTCGCAGGTGTAGGCCCCCTCGAGCTGGCGGACCTCGCCCGTGAGCAGGATCGCCGCGCCGACGCTCCGGGCGAGCTCGAGCTCGCACTGACCCTCGACGCACTTCGCGCCCACCTGCTCGATGACGAGGGCGGTGCTCTCTCGCGACATCACGTCGTAGCCGATCTTGCGGGCGGGGCCGAGGGCGGCGGCGCGGGCGCGATCGGTCATCGCCGCCCGGAGCTTCTCCGAGGCGTCGCCGGTGAACTCGAGGACGACGATCCGCTCGGCCGCGGCGGCGGGCGCGGCCAGGGCGACGAGGAGCAGCGGGAGGAGCCGGCGGGGATGGGACCGACGCATCGCCAAGTCGTACCGGAACCGCCGCTTCCCTGACAAGGCGGCGTCGGGCCGCGGCGCGGCGGCGGCGCCGTGCCCGTCTTGCGCCCCGCCGCACCACCCGGTATGACGCGGCTCCCATGGTTCGAGACCGCGTCGTCGAGATCTTCCGCAAGGCGCTCGCGAAGGGAGCAGCCGAGGGCCGCTGGCCGGCCGCCGCGCCCGCCTTCTCCCTCGAGAGCCCGCGGGATCCCAAGCACGGCGACTTCGCCGTGAACGCCGCGATGGTCCTCTCGAAGGCCGCCGGGCGGCCGCCGCGCGAGCTCGCGCAGGCCATCGTCGAGGCGGTCCGCGCGGTCGACGACGCCGGCGACGTCGCGACCCTCGAGATCGCCGGGCCCGGGTTCATCAACGTCCGGCTCGCCCCGGACGTGTGGCTCCGGGCGCTCGAGCGCGCCGTCGCCGCCGGCGCGGGCTGGGGCCGGACGAAGGTCGGGGAGGGGAAGAAGGTCATCGTGGAGTACGTCTCCGCGAACCCCACCGGCCCGATGCACGTCGGCCACGGCCGGAACGCGGTCGTCGGGGACGGCGTGCAGAGCCTGCTCCGCTGGGCGGGGTTCGACGTCGTCCGCGAGTACTACGTGAACGACTACGGCGCGCAGGTGCAGACCCTCGCGCGGTCGGTCCACCTCCGCTACCAGGAGCTCCACGGCCGCACGGTCACGATGCCGCCGAAGAGCTACCCGGGCGAGTACGTCCGGGACATCGCGGCGCGGCTCCGGGACGAGTTCGGCGATCGGTTCCTCGACGCGCCCGAGGCGGAGTGGCTCGCGCTCTTCCGCGACCGCGCCGTGCAGCTCGTCCTCGGCCTCATCCGCGAGGACCTCGCGGCGATCCGCATCGACTTCGACCGCTGGTCGTCGGAGAAGGCGCTCTACGAGTCCGGCACCGTCGACCGGTTCCTCCGGTCGCTCGAGGAGAAGGGGCTCGTCTACGTCGGGAAGCTCCCGCCGCCCAAGTCGAAGAAGGGCGCGCCCCCGGCGCAGCCGCAGGGCGATCTCGAGGAGGGCGTCTCGCTCTCCGACGACCTGCTCCTCTTCCGCTCCTCCCAGTACGGCGACGAGGTGGACCGCCCCGTGAAGAAGGCGGACGGGACCACGACCTACTTCTGCGCGGACATCGCGTACCACTGGGACAAGCGGTCCCGCGCCGACATCCTGGTCGACGTGCTGGGCGCGGACCACGGGGGGTACGTCCCGCGGCTCGAGGCGGCGCTCGACGCGCTCGGCGCGTCGCGCGACGACCTCCACGTCGTCCTCATCCAGATGGTGAACCTCACCCGCGGCGGCGAGGCCGTGAAGATGTCGAAGCGGGCGGGGACGGTCGTCTCGCTGCGCGAGGTGGTCGACGAGGTGGGCGCGGACGCCACGCGCTTCATCTTCCTCACCCGCCGCTCCGACGCGCAGCTCGACTTCGACGTCGAGCTCGCGAAGCGCCAGACCCTCGACAACCCCGTCTTCTACGTGCAGTACGGCCACGCCCGGCTCGCCGCGATCGCGCGCAAGGCGGCGGAGGCGGGGGTTCCGGTGCCCGCGTTCGACCTCGACGCCGCCCGGACGCTCGAGGCGCCCGAGGAGCAGGACCTCATCCGCCGGATCGCGTCCTTCCCCGACGTGGTCTCGGGCGCGGCCCTCGCGTACGAGCCGCACCGGATCGCGTTCTGGCTCCAGGAGACCATCGCGGCGTTCCACTCGTACTACACGCAGGGCAAGAAGTCGGGCGAGCGGGTCATCGGGCCGGACCCGAGGAAGACCGCCGCGCGCCTCTTCCTCTGCCGGGCGCTGAAGCAGGTCCTCGCGAACGGCCTCGCGGTGCTCGGCGTCGCCGCGCCCGACCGGATGGAGAGTCCGGAAACTCGCGACGCGGTCGAGGACGCCTAGAATCCCGCCATGAACCCCCGCGTGCGTCCGCGCGAGAAGTTCCAGCTCTCGCTCGACGGCCGGCAGGTCGCCTCGATCGTCGCCGGATCGCTCGTCGTCCTCGGTGTCGTGTTCGTGCTCGGCCTGAACGTCGGCAAGCAGCTCGCCGTGCGCCACGTCGAGGCCGGGCGACCGGGCGACCTCGAGGCGCTCGACCGCGCGCCGGCCGCCCCCCCGCCCGCCAAGGCCGAGCCGCTCACCTTCCACGACCGGCTCACGAAGGACACGCCGGCGCCCCCTCCGCCGCCCGACTCCCCGCCCGTGGCCGTCCCCGCACCCGCCGCGCCGGCCCCTCCAGCGGCGAAGCCCGCCGCGCCACCGCCCGCGGAGGCCGTCCCGCCCGATCGGCCGCCGGACGCGGCTCCGGAGCCCGCTCGCGCCGCGGCACCGCTCAAGCCGTGGACGGTCCAGCTCGCCGCCTCCGGGGAGCGCTCGGAGGCCGAGCGGCTCGCGGGCAAGTTCGCGGCGCTGAACCCGCGCATCGAGGAGGCGGACGTGCCCGGGAAGGGCCGGTTCTACCGGGTCCGCGTCGGCTCCTTCGACACCAAGGAGGCCGCGCAGCGGTACCTGCGCGACGTGGCCCGCGAGACCGGCGCGAAGGGTATCGTCACCTCCAGCCGTTGACGCTAACGTCTGCCTGCGATGACCACTTTCGAGAAGCCGAAGCGCGTCGAGAAGCCCTGGGGCTACGAGCTCTGGTGGGCTCGGACCGACCGGTACGTCGGGAAGCTGCTGCACGTGAAGGCGGGGGCGCAGCTCTCGCTGCAGTACCACGTGAAGAAGGACGAGACGATCCACCTGTGGAGCGGCGAGATGGTGCTCGTCCTGCAGGTGGACGGCCGGCTCGTCGATCACCCCATGAAGCCGGGGGACAGCTACCACGTGAAGCCCGGCACGGTGCACCGGATGCGGGCCGTCACCGACGTCGACGTCCTCGAGGTCTCGACGCCCGAGGTCGAGGACGTGGTGAGGGTGCAGGACGATTATGGAAGGAAGACGTAGCTCGACGCCGCCCCGCCGGGACGACTCGCGAGTCGAGCGCGCAGCGCGCTACGCACTCGGAGCGACACCGTAAAGCTCCGTTCGCGCCGCACGTGGGGTCCTTCGACTGCGCAGTCGCCCACGGCGCCCCGCGTCAAAGCACCCGCGAGAGGAGCGCGAACGCCGCGACGAGCGCGGCCGCCGCGATCGCGAGCAGGAGCACCTTCCGCGGGTCGCTCCTCCGCTCGCGCACGCCGTGGAGCGCCGGGAGCGACCCGGCCCGCTCCCAGCTCGTCGCCGTCTCGGACCGGACGAGGTCGTCGTCGGCGAGGAACCCGTGCACGTAGAGGTCGTGGAGCGCCGCCAGGCTCGGCACGACGAGCTCTTCCCCCGCGGCGTTCCGGACGAGGTAGCGCCTGCGCGAGGCGCGGATCACGCGGGCCCCAGCTCCGCGCAGATCGCGTCCGCGACCCGGAGCCCGTCCACCGCGGAGGACACGATCCCTCCCGCGTACCCCGCTCCCTCGCCGCACGGGTACACCCCCCCGAGGCCCGGCGCGACGAGGTCGTCGCCGCGCACGAGGCGGCAGGGCGAGCTCGTCCGGGTCTCGACGCCGATGAGCAGCGCCTCCTCCGTCACATAGCCTCGCATCCGCCGGCCGAACGAGGAGAGCCCCGCCCTGAGGGCCTCGCGCACGCGGGAGGGGTAGAGCACGGAGAGATCCGCCGGGGTGACGCCCGGGCGGTAGGAGGTGCGGCCCGGCGGCGCCCCGGGCTTCCCCGCGAGGTACGCCGAGATCCGCTGCGCCGGCGCGCGGTAACCGCCGCCGCCGAGCCGGTACGCCTCGCGCTCCCAGTGGCGCTGCCACGCGAGCCCGGCGAGTGGCCCCGTGAACCCCTCCGCCTCGAAGTCGGCGGGCGACACCGCGACGACGAGGCCCGCGTTCGCGAGCGGCGACGAGCGCTGCGAGTTCGACATGCCGTTCGTGCACTGCATCTCGGGCTCGGTGGGCGTCGGCACGACCACCCCGCCCGGGCACATGCAGAACGAGAACACCCCGCGCGCCTGCCCGTCGATCCTCGGGTTGTCGGCGAGCCGGTAGTCCGCGGGAGGGAGCTTCGGGTGGCGCGACTCGGTGCCGTACTGGATCCGGTCGATGAGCGCCTGCGGGTGCTCGGCGCGGAACCCTGCCGCGAACGCCTTCGCCTCGATGGGCCAGCCCCGCGCCGCGAACAGCTCGAAGAGCTCCCGGGCGCTGTTGCCGGGCGCGAGGACGAGCCGGTCGGATCCGAGGGTCCGTCCGTCCGCGAGCCGGAGCCCGCGGAAGCGGCCGCCCGCGAGCTCCAGGTCCACCGCGCGAGCGCCCCACACGAACGTGCAGCCGCCCCGCTCGAGCTCCTCCCGCATCGCGGAGATCGCTGCGGGGAGGACGTCCGAGCCGACGTGGGGCTTCCCCTCCGCGAGGATCCGCGCCGCGTTGCCGAAGCGCGCGAAGAGCTCGACCACCTTCCTCACCGCGGGGTGGTGGATGCGCGTCCCGAGCTTCCCGTCGGTGTACGCGCCGGCGCCTCCCTCGCCGTAGTTCATGTTCGACTCGGGATCGAGCTTCCCCTCGCGCATCAACGCCGCGACGTCTCGCCGCCGCGGGCCGACGGGCTTCCCGCGATCGACGACCACGGTCGGTACGCCGCGCTCGAGGAGCGACCAAGCGCAGAACAGCCCGGCCGGACCTGCGCCGAGCACGATCGGCGGGACGCCGGGCGCCCGGACGCGCGGCGGAGGAGGGTCGGGGGGCGCGACGGGGGCGACGTCCTGCGTCGTTCCCTTCACCTCACCCTCGACGGTCGCCTCCACGTTGACGAGCCATCGGGCGTGGCCCTTCTTGCGCGCGTCGAGCGAGCGGCGCACGACGAGGACGTCCGAGACGTGCTCCCGCCCGAGGCCGAGGCGCTCGGCGACCCGCTGGACGAGCCTCGAGTCGTCCTCGTCGAGCCACAGCGGGATGTTCGAGATCCGGTATCTCATCGGGGCTGCCGCGTATGGTGCTACGCGCCGACTCCCTCCGTCACGCGTGGGATGCGAAGGCGGCTACGCACCTGGGATGAGGTTCGATCGAGCGCTTCCTCGGTGCAACTATCGATAATCCTTGAT
>JAHWYA010000576.1 GCA_020028115.1 Anaeromyxobacter sp. | reverse complement strand
GGCGCGGGGACGGGCCCGGCGAACCAGTCGACGCCCTCCGTGTCCTGCGCGGCCTCCGGCGGCGGCTCCTCCTGGGCGCGCGGCTCGGAGGCGCGCGGCGGCGGGGTCGTCGCGGACTCGGACGAGAACGCGGCGAGGCCGCGGGCGGGGGTCGCGGCCGGCTCGGCGAGCGCGGGGAACGCGACCTCCTTGATGATGCCCTCGAAGAAGAGCTTCGAGATGACGCCCGCCGCGGCGAGGTCGTCGTAGTCGGCGGCCTCGATCACCTGGTCGAGCGAGCGCCGGCCGTCGAAGAGCTTCAGCAGCGCGTTGACGTCGTCCGGGATCCCGGCGAGCCGATCGGCGAGGAGCGCGTAGTCGAGCTCGAACACCTTGTCGAGCGCGGGCAGCTGCTCGACGATCCGGCCCCACTCGTCGATGCGGCGCATGCCCTCCATGAGGAGGCCCTGCGTCGAGACGGGGATCCGCTCCTCGCGCTCGATGGGCCGGAACTCGATCGCGAACTCCCCCTCCTGCCAGTTGAGGAGCCGGTAGAAGGCGTTCTCGCCGGCGAGCTTCCCGAGCTCGCAGTCGAGGATGCGGCCGTCGCGAAAGTAGCAGACCGCCTCGAGCCCCTTCGTGTTCTTCACGTGGAGCGCGCCCGACTTCTTGCCCATCTCGAGCGTCTGGACGAGGTCCACGACGCCCATGTCCGAGAGGTTCCCGGCGAAGCTCGCCTTGAGGTCCTTCTTCTCGAGCCGCTCCTTCTCCTTCTTCTCGAGGAGGATCTTGACCCGGGTGACGATCTCCTTGATGTAGATCGGCTTCGTCAGGTAGTCCTCGACGCCGAGCTCGAGCCCCTTCACCTTGAACTCGACCGACTTCTGGCCGGTCAGGAAGATGAAGGGCGTCCCGCGGAACCGCTCGTCCTGCTTCAGCCGGCGGCAGAGCTCGAACCCGTCCATCTCCGGCATCTTGGTGTCGGAGAGGATGAGGTCCGGCGGCGAGATCTCGCACTTCTCGAGCGCGTCCCTGCCGTTCACGGCCGTCGTGACGGAGAAGCCCGCCTTCTTGAGCGAGACCTCCATCACGCGCAGCGACTTCGGGTCGCCGTCGACGAGGAGCAGGTGCTGCTTCGCCAAGCCGCCGCCTTTCCGCGCCTTTTCCCCGACCTGGCGCGTCCCGCGGATCACGCCCGAGAACCACGCTTTCGTCAACTGCGCTCGCGTCCCCGCTTCGCGCGACTACCGCCGGCGCTCGGCCCTCCGCGACTCGAGGAGTCGCAGCTCGCGCACCGCGTCGGCGTTCCGCGGGTTCGCCTGCACCGCCGCGCGCAGGTGCCGCTCGGCGGCGGCGTCGTCCCCCTCGTCCCGCGCGATGATCCCGGCGACGTAGAACGCTCGATCGCACGCGGGATCCTTCACCGCCTCCGCGACGAGCGCCTTCGCCTTCGCGCGGTCCTTGTTCACGGGGTCGGCGACGAACGCCCACGCGAGGGCGGCCTGGTAGGGCGGCCGCGGGTCCGCGCGCACCGCCGACTCCAGGAACCCGCGCGCCCGCGCGAAGTCGCGCGTCCGCAGGCACGCCTCGCCCTTCTGCGCGTCGAGCTTCGCCGCCTCCGCCCGCGCGCTGTCCGTCCCCTTGCGCCGGTTCAGGTACTCGACCCGCTTCCGGTCGTCAGACAGGATCTCGTAGGCCTCGTTCACCGAGGCGAAGAAGTCCCTCACGACGTCCTGGAGGTCGCCGAGCGACGGCGACGCGAAGCGGTCCGGGTGGAACTGCTTCGCGAGGGCGAGGAACGCCTTCTTCACGTCGTCGCGGACGGCGGTCTCGGGGACCCCGAGCCGGACGAAGAGATCCTTCTCCCTCGCCCGCGGCGCGATCGCGAGGAGCGCCTCGCGGAGCTTCGCCTCCGCGCCGGACGCGGGCGGCGGGCGCGGGGCGGGAGACGGGGGGGGCGTCGTCGCCGGCGCGGTGGAGCGCGCGCCGCCGTCGCCAGATCCCGCGAACGGGCCGACGCCCATGTTCCGCATCGCCTGCTGGAGCAGCCGCTGCCGGCGCGCCCGGGCCTCGGCGGGATCGCTGCGGAGGGCGGGCGACGAGGTCGGGGTCGGGGTCGGGGTCGGGGTCGAGGTCGGGGTCGGGGTCGAGGTCGCTCCGGACTTCTCGATCGGGAACGTCGCCGTCAGCTCCTCCCGCGTGAGCGCGATCCCCCCCGTCGTCTCCTCCTGGCCGGGCGAGCCCGCGGCGGCGGAGGCGACGCCGAGGAGGAGCAGCGCGGCGAGGATCGCCCGCGCCCGCTCGCGCGGCACTCCGGACGGCGCGAGGTAGGCGACGAGCGTCGCGGGCCGCTCGAGGCGGGCGACGAGGGCGCGCTCGGCGTCGCTCCACCGGAAGCCGTCCGCGATCTGCGGGTAGCCCGACGAGAGCCTCACGCCCGCGGCCGCGACCGCCTGCAGCGCGGACCCGACGAGCGCGTTCGCCTGCGGGCGCTCGAGCGCGTCCACGATCGTCCTCACCGGCGAGAGGCGCGCGCCGCGCGTCCACTCCGGCACCGCC
>JAHWYA010000575.1 GCA_020028115.1 Anaeromyxobacter sp. | reverse complement strand
CGACGCCGCCCTGCGTGAAGACCGGGCCGAGCGCAGCGCCGAGCGACCAGTTCCCGCAGTTCAGGGAGTCGCGGACGAAGACCTTGTAGAAGTGCGGCTTGCCGCTGGCGCGGCCGCCGTCCGTGAAGCCAGTGAGGGCCGCGCCCGCCGCGATGATGTCGTCGTTGCCGATCTTGAGGTCGGCGAGGGTGTAGCTCCGCCCCTCGACCGGGACGCCGGTCACGGGGCCGCCGACCTGCCGGAGGACGACGGCGTTCTGCGCGGCGCCCTTCCACGAGGCCGTGACGCTGTTCGCCGTCGAGCTGACGGTCGACCACACGACGTCGGCGGGGGTCCCGTTGTTGATCGGGATGAGCGCCGTCGCGTCCGCGCCGGTCGTCGAGTACATCGACACGACGCTGTCGACGGCGACGCCGACCGTCGACTGCTTGCCGGCGCCGGGGGGCGGCATGAACTCGTGCCCCTTGAGCTGGACCCAGATGGTCAGGGTCGCGCTCGGCGGCGTCGACGCCGGGGTCGCCCCGACGGCGAGCGACGAGCCGAACTTGACGATCGGGTAATCCGAGGTCGGCACGATCGAGCCGAGGACCGCCGCGCCGTTCCGGATCTCGACCTTGTCGACGAGTTGGTACGAGCCCCCGGAGGCGAACCCGAGACGGACGCCGTTCACCGGGGCGCTCGTCGGGAACGCCAGCGTGAACGTGTTCACCTGGACGAACCCGGCACCCGGGCATGCAGGGGTGCCGGCGGACGGGTTGGTCCCGTTGCCGAGCGTGATCGTCGACTGGGCGGTCGCGGGCGTCGCGGCGAGCGCGAGCAGCGCGGCGACCGCGCCGGCGAAGGCGCGGACGGAGGACCGGAGGTTCGGCGTCGAGGGCATGGAGACGGCTCCCGGATTCGAGCGTGCGGAGTTCATCAGTTGGTCAGCGAGTTCGAGGCGCCGTTGTGAACGGCGTGGCACGTGGTGCAACGGACCACGCCTGCGTCGAACTTGAGGTCGTTGGCGGTGCGGCCGTCGCCCACGTTCACCGGGACGCCGTTCACCTTCACCGGCTGCAACCCGCCGTCCGCGTCGAGGACGGCCGTCAGGGGGCGGTCGTACCCGGCGCCGTTCGCGTCGAGCGCGACGTTGACCGGGTGGCTGAAGACGCGGGAGCCGTCGGGCGGGTAGTTCGGGTCCTTCCCGGATCCCTTGACGTGGTTCATCACCCGGTCGGCGTGGCACTGGGTGCAGAGCGCGTCCGCGACGTTGCTCGTGCGGAGGTGCGGGTAGGAGACGTAGAAGTCGAACGTGTCGCCCGGCGTCGCCGCCGTGAACTTCACGGTCGCGAGCGGGTCGGGATCGAGCCCCACGTTCTGCCCGATCGTGAATCCCTTCCCCTGCCCGCCGTCGACCCCGGGCACCCACGCGTTGTTGACGTAGTTCAGCCACGTCGCGGGGGTGACGCCGGCGTTGTGCGAGATGATGAAGGTGTTCCCGGCCTGGAGCTTCACGCGCCAGCCGCGCGGATTCCCGTCGGCGACGTCGACGAGGATCATCTTGCTCGTCCCGCTCGTCTTCTCCTCCCCGAGCGTGAAGGACGTGTGGCGCGACCCCGGGCTGAACGTCTGCGACGACGCGTGGATGTCGTGGCAGGTCGCGCACTGGAGGCGGCTGCGGAGGAGCTTCGACGCGATCTTCGAGTTCGCCGGGGTCTGCGCGCCGTAGCGAGCGTTCTCCGCGTACCCGGTCCAGCTGTGCTGGTTGCCGACGACGCCCGGGACGGCCTGGTTGCCGTTCGGATCCCACGGGAAGCCGAGCGACGTCCGGACCCGGTTCTCCGGGCTGTTGTGGCAGGTGACGCAGCCGTACGAGAAGTCCTTATCGCCGGCGGGCGTCGTCTGGTACAGCTCGTGACACTGCGTGCAGTCCGCCTGCGAGAACGTCTGGTCGTGGGGGGCGTCGAGCGCCGCGCGCGCAGGGCGCGCGGAGAGGACGAGGGCGACAGCCGCGAGGAGCCCGAGGTTACGCATCCGCATCGCTAGTTCTCCGTCCCGTTCTTGACCACGACGTTCACCCGGGCCGGCGCGCTGCGCACTGCGCCGTCGTCGACCTCGAGCTCGAACCCGTACACGCCCGGCACGGCCGGGCGGAAGACGCCGACCTCACCCTGCTCCACCGTCACCCACGGGCCTTCCACCTGCGTCCAGCGGTGGCGCATCGCGCCGGTGCTGGCGCGGCCATCGAGGAGGACGAGGTCCCCCGCGATCGCTGCGGCCGGCGCGGAAGCCGCGGCGACCGGGATCGGCGCGTTGCGCGCGCGGCCCGCCACGCGGACCCGCGACGGCACGCTCGTGCCGGCGAGGTCGGAGACGACGAGCTCGAACTCGTAGCTGCCGGGCGCGAACAGCACCGCGGTCGCGGCGGCGCGATCGCCGCGCGTGAGCCCGGCCGCGGGGCCCGAGACCTGCCGCCACGCGTAGCCGAGGCCGCCCGTCCCGGAGCTGCCGGTGCCGTCGAGGGTCACCGGGACGTCCACCGCGGCCGTGACCGGGGCG
>JAHWYA010000574.1 GCA_020028115.1 Anaeromyxobacter sp. | reverse complement strand
ACTGTGCCGGAGAGCAGGGCGTAGCTCGCGCTCGCGTCGTAGAGCCGGCTCCCCCAGTATCCGGAGTAGTGCCCGTAGACGAGGAGCCGGGCCGCGCTGCGGTCGAACGAGCCGAACCACCCGTCCTGCACGACGTTCGTGGCGGTCGTGAGCGTTCCGGACCCCGCCTCCCAGACCCGCATCGCGGACGGCGAGATGCCCCACTGCAGGAAGCCCACCCGCGAGCCGTTCGGCCCGGACACGAGGCCTGCGCCGTACAGCGAGCCCAGCCCCTGGATCGACGAGGTCGTTCCGGAGGCGAGGTCGAACAGCCCGGCCGTGGTGAACGTCGCCTGTTCGTGCGCCACGAAGATTGCCTTCCCAGCGTGGGTCATCTCGAGGTGCACGATCGCCTGCGAGGGCGCCGTCGCCGCCGGCTGCGAGGCCGCGAGCGCGAAGGTGGCGGTGTCGACGAGCCGGAACGCGGTCCCGGCGATCGAGACGAGGGTCTTCCCGTCCGGCGAGAGCGCGACGTTCTTCAGGCTCGCGAGGGCGATCTCGTCCGAGCCGTCGCCCGCCTTCACCCAGCCCGCCGCCTCGCGGTGCCGCTCGAGCTTCCCCGTCCCGGCGTTCGCGACGTAGACGACCTTCGCGGCGTCGTCGTAGACGATCCGGACCTTCGTCCCCGCGGACGCGACGGCGGCCGCGGCGAGCGGACCCGCGTCGACGACCTCGAGCCGGGCCCGGCTGCGGGACAGCCCGAGCGCGTTCGAGATCGTGACGAGGTGGCTGCCCGCGCCGAGCGCGCCGGGCGGGGTGGCGCGGAGCTCGGTCGCCGAGATCCGCGCCTGCGCCGTCGCGTCGACCCCGCCGAAGCGGACCGGGGCGGCGAGCGGCGCCGGCAGCCCGATCCCGCGCAGCACCACCTCGCCCCCGACCCCCGCGACCGAGACGCGCGGCGCGACGACGGTGAGGAGCGGGAGGTCCACGAGGAGGTTCACCGCGACGTTCGCGGTCGCGTTCACTCCCGGCGCGGTCTCGTAGGTGAAGGTGACGGTCGCGGCGTGGGCTCCGGGCGGCAGCGCCTCGAGCTCGGCGAGCACCAGCGAGACGGTCGGGGTCGCGGGGGTCGAGCCGCTTGCCGGCGAGACCTGGACCCAGGGCTGGCTCGCGCTGGCGGACCACGAGAGCGGCGCCCCGGCGCTCGCCACGCTGACCGGCGCCGAGGTCGCCGCGACGGTCGTGAGTGCGTCCACGGTGAACGAGAGCGGGCTCGGCAGCGCGGTCAGGGTCGGCGCGGAGATCGTGTAGCTCACGTCGACGAGGGTTGCGGTCGCTCCGTTCGACGGGGTGAGCCGGAGCGTCGCCGTGTGGGTGCCCTCGGCGAGGTCGGCGGTCGAGACGCCCACCGCGAGCGTGCCCGGCGCGCTGCCGCTCGGCGCGACGGAGAGCCAGCCGGTGGCCCCCGCGTACGTCACCGAGGTGGTGAACGTGAGGGAGCCGCCGTGTTCCGTCGTCAGCGCGACGTCCGGCACGACCGGCAGCGTCGTCTGGTTTCGCACCGCCGAGAACGCGAGCGTGTCCGGCGGGGCGACGATGCGCGGGCGCGTGACGCTCGCGGAGACCTGCACCTGGCGCGTCGTTCCGAGGCTCGTGACGTTCACGTAGGCGGTGTACGTCCCCGCCGTCGCGTTCTCCGGAAACGACACCGAGACCTGGGGCGACGCGGGCAGATCCGTCCCGGAGGACGGCGTGACGCTGACCCATCCAGTGGCGCCGGGGTAGTACACGGAGGTCGACCACGCCGCCGTGCCGTTCGCGTCGGAGAGCGCGATCGTCTGCGGCGCGGTCGGGCCCGTCCCCGCGACGACCGGGAACGTCGGGAGCGTCTGCGGCGCGGCCTGGAACTGGGAGGCGGTCGTGGTGAACGACACCGCGACGTCGCGAGGGCTCCCCGCGACCTGCTGCGCGCAGCCGACGTCGAGGCAGCCCAGGACCTGGACCGAGCCGGAGCGCACGCCCTGCGACGCGGTGGGCGCGGCGGGGACCACCTCCACGGTCGCGGAGGTCGCGGTCTGGGCGACGATCGAGGCGGAAGCGACGGCGGCGCCGGACGGGGTGACCTGGAGCGTCACCGGGCCGTTCGCGATCGCGACCGCGAAGGTCTGCGGTGCGGGCGCGGCCCGGCCGGCCGGCGCGGTGAAGGACACGGACGTCCCCGCCGCGACCGAGATCCCGGGAGCCGTCGACGCGGAGACGACATACGACACGGAGACCGTCTTCGGGCTTCCGGCAATCTCCTCGGTGTATCCGGAGTCGAGGTAGCCGCGGACCGTCACGGTGCCGGTGGTCGTTCCCACGGTCACCGGGTCGGGGACGCTCACGGTGATCGTGGCCGAGGACTGGTTCGGAACGACCGACGCGATCGCCGGGCCAGAGTGGCTGACGACGAGGTAGAGCGGTCCGCCCGTCGCCGTGACCGTGATCGCCTGCGGCGCCGGCGTGCTGCCGTTCTCCAGCGCGGTGAACGAGAGGCTTCCTGGCGAGAGGGAGAACGAG
>JAHWYA010000094.1 GCA_020028115.1 Anaeromyxobacter sp. | reverse complement strand
GTCTCGTGCGAGAAGCCGGTCGCGTCCGGGCGGGCGCGGCCGGGGGCGCGCGCCGGTGGTGGGCCCGCGTGGCGGCGCTCGCGCTGAGCGGCGCGTACGCGTGCCTCGCGCTCGCGTTTGCCGCGACGACCGCAGCGCGCGACGTGACCACGCTCCGGGTCGCGGCCGACGAGCGCGTGACAGCGGACTCCCAGCAGGTCGTCCATCGCGAGGCGGCCAGCTTCCTGCCGACGACCGTCGACCCCCGTGGGATCACGGTCGTGGGCGCCTCGGGATCGCCGTGGCTGGGCTCGACGGCCGCGACGGGCGCGACGCTGCGCCTCCGCAATGGGTCGGTGCGGGCCGTCACTCGCTTTAACCCGCTGTGGCTCGGGTGGGACCAACTGGTGCTCCCGTCCCGCTCCGGCCTCGCGCTCGAGTGCGTCGTCCGGGTGGACGGAGGCGGGCTGATCGAGACGCTCGTCACGAAGCTCGACTTGCTGCCTGAAGGGAGGCGCGACGTCGTCGGTTTCCGGGCGATCCCGCACCGGGTGACCGTGCGCCTGCCGCCGGGCGCGGCGCTGTCGCCGGGGGAGCCGCCGCCCCTGGACGTCTCCGTCCACCGTGGGAAGCTGCTCGTGGCCGGCGGGAGGATCGTGCACGGAGAGGGGCTCCGGTTCGAGGGGCTCGTGCTCGAGGTGGAGCGCGCGGGCCCGTGGGTGGAGCTCCTCGTCGTCCGCGATCACGGCCCCGCCCTCGCCGCCGTCGGGATCGCGCTCGGCGCGCTCGGCGTCGCGCTGGGCGCGGTGGCGCGCAGGCGGGAGCGCGGGGCGTGAGCGGGGCCGCCGACGCCCTTCGCCGGGCACGCGGCGCTCTCACGGATCGTGCGTTCATCGTCTTCCTGCTCGTCTCGTTGACGGCGGTCTGGTTCGTCGGACTCGTCGTCCCGCAGCGGTTGCTGGTCGACCCCGCGCAGTGGGAGGCGTGGCGGGCCGCGAGCCCGCGGCTCGTCCGGATCCTCGAGGTCTCGGGGGCGTCCGACGTCTACCGGGCGCCCGGGACCTACGTGCTGCTCGGGTTCTTCTTCCTCTCGCTCTGCGCCGCTCTGTGGGACCGGTTGCCGCGGCTCTTTCGGCGGACCCGCCTCGACCACGGGCTCCCGCTGGAGATCGCGGCGCTGTCGCGCAGGGCCGGCACCATCTCCATCGGCACGGCGGACCCCGATCGGTCCGTCGCGAGCGCGTGCGCGCTCCTCGAGGCGGAGGGCTACTCGGTCTTCGTGCCGGCGCCGGGCCGGGCGAGGGCGATCCGGTTTCGCCACGCGCCACTCGGGTTCGTGCTCTTTCACGGGTCTTTCCTGCTCCTGCTCGCGGGCGCGATCGTCCTTCACGCCACGCGCTTCTCGGGGATGGCGACCGTCGCCGAGGGCGAGGAGTTCGAGACGGCGGCGGGGCCCTACTCCGCGCGGCCTCAGCAGGCACGGTTCGGCAGGCCGAGGCCCTCGCTCGTCTTCACCGTGCTGGAGGTCCGCCCGCGCAGCCGCGCCGGTCACCCGGTTTCGCTCCAGGTCGAGCTGCTCGTGCGCGGCGACGCCGAGCCTCGGGTCGCGGACGTGAACGAGCCCGTCACGCTCGGACCGACGTCGCTGCTCGTCATGGGCGCCGGCGCCGCGCCGCTGTTCGCGTGCGAGGCGGGCGGCGTGGGCGAGCGAATGTACGTGAAGCTCGTGCCGGACCGGGAGGGCAGGACCCGGTTTCTGCTAGACGCCTGTGGCCTCGAGATACTCGCCCGGCCGGCGTTGCCGCCCGAGCGGGAGTCGAGGGGCCAGGGCGTGATGCTCGCGACCGCGGGGAGCGCGAACCTCGAGGGGCTGGCCACTGCGGGGATCGAGGTCGCAGTCCGCGGGCTGGACGGGTGGACCTCGCGAGGCGTCCTCCGCCCCGGAGACGCGCTCGCGAGCCCGGACGGCAAGCAGATCCTCCGCATGCCCGAGGTCAGGTACTACGCCTCGCTGCAGGTCGTCGACGAGCGCGGGGGCTGGCTCCTGTGGGCAGGGTTCCTGGTGGGGACCGCGGGGCTGGTGATGCGGCTCCTCCTCTTCCGGCGCGAGGTGGTCGTCGTGGCAGATCCCGACGGTGGTCGAGTCCTGGCCGGCGCGGCCGCCGACGTCGCGGGGTGGCGCGCCGACGATCTCCTGGACCGGATCGCAGGCCGCGCGGCGGGTCCAGCCGGCGAGGCGCCACGGCCTACTTGACGAGCCGCGCGACCTCCCGGAGCATCGCGCGATGCCACGCGTCGAAGCGGTCGTCCTGGTCGCCACCTTCTTCCTGTACGCCGCCGCGTTCGCGCTCTCCGTCGGCGGACTCGTCTCCGGCCGCGAGCGCGCCTACCGCGCCGGCCGGTGGGCGGCGCTGGCGGGGCTCGGTGCCCACACGCTCGCCATCGGCGCGCGCACGGTCGTCGCGGGGCATTTCCCGATCGTCACGCCTTACGAGAACGCGTCCGTCGGCGCCTGGTCGATCGTGGTGCTCACGTTCCTCGCGCCCAGCCGGCTCGCGCTGTTCCGCGCGGCGGGCGCGGGCGCGGTCGCGCTCGCGCTGCTCATCCTCGGGTGGGCGGTGACCGAGGACGCGGCGGTCACGCCGTTCGTGGCCTCGGTGAGGAGCACCTGGCTCTACGTGCACGTGACCTTCGCCTTCCTCGCCTACGGCGCGTTCTCCATCGCGAGCGGGGCGTCGCTCGCCTACCTCGTGCGCGCGCGACGCGGGGGGCCCGCCTGGCTGCCCTCGCTCGAGCAGCTCGACCGCACCGCCTACCTGTACGTGGTCTTCGGCTTCATCACGTGCGCGGTGATGATCGGCGCAGGGTCGATCTGGGCGAAGGACCTCTGGGGCTCCTACTGGTCGTGGGATCCCGTCGAGACGTGGAACCTCGTCGCGTGGCTCGCGTACGGCGTGCTGATCCACCTGCGCGTGACGTACGGGTGGCGCGACGCGCGGTTCGCGTGGTTCGCGATGTTCGCCGTGCTCCTCATCGTGGTCGCGTACTTCGGGGTCGGGCTCCTCCTCGAGGGCACCCAGCACCTCTTCACGGTCCCGACCGCGAGCGGCTCCTAGAGGGGCGGCCCCCGGCCGACCGGCGGGTGGATACCCGGGCACGCGGGGGGTAACATCGCGGGCCAGTGCCCACCACCGTGCTCCGCTCTTCCACGCTCCTGCGCGGACTCGCCTTCGTGGCTTTCGGCTGCTCCGGCGCCGCAGCGCTCGTGTTCGAGGTGACCTGGACGCGCACGCTGTCCACCGTGATGGGGTCCTCGACGTACGCGCTCTCGACCATGCTCGCCGCGTTCATGGCGGGCCTGTCCGTCGGCGGGCTCTTGGGGGGCATCGTGGCGGAGCGCGCGCGCAACCTCGTCGCCGCGTTCGCGCTGTGCGAGCTGGGGATCGGCGTGCTCGGCTTCGCGATCCACCCGATCATCCGCGGACTCACGCCGCTCTACGTCTCGACCTACTACACGCTGCACGAATCGTTCGTCGGGTTCTCGCTCGCGCAGTTCATCATCGCGTTCGTCGTCATGGGCGTGCCGACCACGCTCATGGGCATGAGCTTCCCGATCCTCGTCAAGCTGTTCGTCGAGTGGCGCGGCGCGCCGGGACGGGACGCCGGACGGCTGTACGCGGTGAACACGCTCGGGGGGATCGTGGGTTCGCTCGCGGCCGGCTTCCTCCTCATCCCACTTCTCGGAGTGTCGCGCGCCGCCGCGCTCGCCGCCGCCCTCGACGTGGTCAACGCCGTCCTCCTGCTCTGGCTCGGGGCCGGCGCCGGCCGCGCCGCAGGCGCCGGTGCAGCGGGGGTCGTCGCTGCGCTACTCGCTGCACAGGCGTGGCGCGCGGAGGTGCCGACGTTCGGATACGGGTACGCTCGGAGGTTCGGCTCGGCCGAGCTCGCCCGTCGCGTCGGGTCCGCCGCGGGGGAGGCCGAAGTCCTGTTCCACGACGAGGGGATCGAGGGCGAGGTGTGGCTCCTGCGGTCGGGCGCCCACGGGCGGCGGGAGACGACGCTCCTGAACGGCAGCAAGCTCGAGGCGGGCGACGACGTCTCGTTCGCGCTGCTCGGGCAGCTTCCGTACTTCACGGCTCGGCTCTCCGGGCCCGTGCGGACGGTCCTCAGCATCGGCCTCGGGTCCGGGCGGACGCTCCGCCGGCTCGTCGAGCTGCCGGTCGAGGCCGTGGAGTCGGTGGAGCTCAGTCGCGGGATCCTCGAGGCGAACCGGCGGTTCCTGATCCCGGAGCTCTTCTCGGACGCGCGCGTCCGCCACGTCGTGGCCGACGGGCGCAACCACCTCCTGACGGCGCGGCACCCGTACGACGTCATCGTGGTGAGCCCGTCGTGGGCGACCGACGTCGCGTCCGCCGGGATGCTCACCGACGAGTTCTTCGCGCTCGCCGCGCGCCACCTGACCGCGGACGGCGCTCTGGGCGTCTGGGTGGACTTCACGATGATGGACGACGCCGACATGACCCGGCTCCTCCGCACGTTCGCGAAGAGCTTCCGGCACGTCACGGCGTGGCGCGTCCCGAGCGGCGACGTGGTCCTCGTGGGCTCGAGCTCCGAGCGCTACCCCGCCGAGGCGGACGTCGAGCGGCTCGCGCGCGGCGCCACGCCGGCGGCGGGGGACGCGCTGGCGGTCGCGCTGTCGGACGCGCGGGACAAGCCGACGGAGTTCGCGGACATCAACACGGACGACCTCCCCGTGCTCGAGTTCCACAACGCGAGGGCGTTCGTGACGGCGGCCGGGGTGCGATAGCGGCACCCCCCGCCCGTCTGCTAGATCCGGCGGCAGATGAAGCTCCTCCTCGTCTCTCCCCCCTTCGGCGAGAAGGGCCAGAAGTCCAAGGGCCTGCCGATCGCGCCGCCGGTGCTCGAGTACCTCGCCGGGCTCACGCGCCAGGTCGCGCCGGACGTGGAGCTCGCGCTGCTCGACGCGAACAAGGAGACGTTCGTCCCCGAGGAGGTCGCCGCGGACGTCGTCGGGTTCACCGTGCTCACGCCGCAGGCGCCGTGGGCGTACCGGATGGCCGACCGGCTGCGCGCGCTCGGCAAGAAGGTCCTGCTCGGCGGGATCCACGTCTCCGCGCTGCCGGACGAGGCGAGGGCCCACGCGGACGCGATCGTCGTCGGCGAGGCCGAGACGGTGTGGGCGCGGCTCCTCGCGGACCTCGCGCGCGGCGCGCCGGAGCCCGTCTACCACGGGCACTTCCCCGAGCTGGACGGGCTCCCCCGGCCGGTGACGGATCTCTGGAACACGAAGTACGTCTACGGCTACTTCCAGACGTCGCGGGGCTGCCCGCACCGCTGCACGTTCTGCTCGGTCCACGAGTTCTTCGGCGGCCGCTCCCGCGTGCGCCCGATCGCCGACGTCGTCGCGGAGGTCGCCGCGTCGAGGCGGCGGCTGTTCTGGGGGCTCGACGACAACATCTGGGGCGTGAACGTGAAGCGCTCGATCGAGCTCTACGCCGAGCTGGCGAGGTCGGTCCGGGGCAAGTGGTGGTTCGGCTCGGGCGACCTCGTCACGCTCGACCACGAGCGCGCGGACGAGCTCCTCGACAACGCGAGGCGCGCCGGGCTCACCGCCGTCCTCGTCGGCTGGGAGTCGAACAACCTGCGCAGCCTCGAGGCGTACAACGCGGTGTCGAAGCAGGGGCGCCAGCGCCGCGATCACCTGAAGCGCATCCGGGACCACGGCATCGAGGTGATGCTCTTCACGATGCTCGGCGGCCGCGAGGACGTCCGCGAGGACTACGAGGGGCTCCTCGCGCTCTGCGACGAGCTGAAGGTCTCGGCGCACCCCGTGATGACGACGCCGTTCCCGGGCACCGAGCTCTACGAGCAGTATCGGCCGTTCCTGCGCCCCGGGTTCGACTGGGACGGCTACGACGGCAACCACGCCGTCTTCGAGCACCCGACGCTCACGGCGAAGGAGCGCGAGGACCTCATCGTCGACCTCCGCGCGCGCCTCTTCACGCTCCCGCGAATCCTCTCGCGCGTCGCCCAGGTCGGGTGGCGCGGGTTCCCCATGAGCCACATCACGTCGTGGATGATCCAGTTCCCGCAGGGGCGCGCGTTCAAGCAGTACGCCCGCGAGCACGCGCGGCTCGCCGCGGCCGCGGCGGGCGAGGGGAGGGCGGCATGAGCCCCGCGGCCGGCATCGCGCTGATGATGAACAACTACTTCCACGACGTCGCGACCGCGCTCCTCGCTTCGAGCGCCTTCGCCCTCGTGGTCCTGCTTCGCCGCTACGAGGCGGAGCCGCGCGGGCCGGATGCCGGACGCTACTTCCTCGAGATCGCCGGCCGCATGGCGAAGCTCGCCCGGTTCTCGGTCGGCTGGATCGTGCTCGGCGGGATCCCGCGCACGATCTGGTACACCGAGTTCGAGTGGGCGAACGCGGCCGGCCGCGGGCAGGTCCCCGCGCTCGTCGTGAAGCACGTCGTCGCGCTCGTGCTCGTCCTGCTCGGCGTCGCGTTCTGGCGGAGGCTCCGCCGCCGCATCGCGGCCGTCCGGACGGAGCTCGCGGGCGCGCCCGCGACCGCGCGTCTCGCCTGACCTGGCGTCGCGCCGCGCGGTCGGCTCGACCCCGGGTCGCGTGGGACGGGCGCCCCATCGTCTCCCGGCCAGGGTGGGAGGAGGTGCGCTGCTTCACGGTCCGGAGACCGAGCGATGCGCTCCGGGAGGCGTCGCGGAGGGCCCGTACGGGCGGTTGCCGCTGCGATGGTGCCCCGAAAATCGGCCGTCCCACGGGGCGGATACGCGTCAAATGCCCCGGTCCTGCGTGTTTCCACACACCGCTCCGGACGGGGGC
>JAHWYA010000093.1 GCA_020028115.1 Anaeromyxobacter sp. | reverse complement strand
CGCGGCCATGCCGAGCAGGCCGGCCTTCGGCGTGTGGGCGTCGACGACGTCCGGGCGGAGGCGGCGCAGCAGCGCGACGAGCCGCGCGAGCGCGACGGCGTCGCGCGCGGGTGCGATCCCGCGCTCCATCGGGACCGCGTGGCAGGGGACCCGCTCCGCCTCGGAGAACCGCGCGAGCAGCTCGCCCGGCGACGAGACGGCGTGGACCTCGAAGCCGCGGGCGCGCAGGAACTCGGCCTGGCCGGTCAGGAAGAGGAGCGACTCGGGGACCGTCGTGACGTGGACGAGCCGGAATGGCCGCCCGGCCGCGACGGCGCGGTCCGGTCCCGGCCGCCGCCCAGCCTCACCTGTCGAAGGACTCGCGATGGCCTCGTTCTCCGCTGCGCCGGTTCGCGGGGAATCTGGGCAGCGGCGCGGGGGACGTCCGGAGCGCCGTTGGGTAGGCTGCGGCTCGCCCTCACCGGGGTCGTCCCGCCGGGTGAGAACGCGCCTTCGCAATCCACCGGAGCTCACCCGTCTGGCGTTGGCGCGGACGCCGAGCGTACTCATGTTGGGCCTGCTTGCGAGCGACCGCCTGCCTGTGCGCTATTCTGCCACAGCCCCCCGCCGGGCATACGCCGCGCCGCCGGGAGAGCGTTAGCCTGGCCACCTACTCCTACGGGGGAGACACCACGTGATCGTTCGCAGGCATTCCACGGGCCTCGCAGCCGCGCTCGCGGCGGGGGCCCTCGTCATCGCACCGGACGTCTGCCGCGCCGGCGAGCTCCTCGATCGCGAGCTCACCCTCGTCGCGCAGGCGACGGAACCCGCGGCCGCAACGCCCGCCGCCGCTTCCGAGCCCGATCTCCGCGTCCCGGCCGCGTCCGCGGAGCGGACCAAGAAGGCCGAAGCGCCCTCGTCGCTCGACTTCGACCTCCTCGGCGACGCGCCGGTTCCGGCCACGCCCGCCGAGGACCCGTCGCTGAGGACGCGGCGCAAGATGCTGAACCTCCACCAGGCGCTCGGGCTCGGCCTCCTCGGCCTGCAGCTCTCGTCGACGGTGACCGGGCAGCTCAACTACAGCGACAAGTTCGGGACCGCGAACACCGCCCGCTACAAGCAGACCCACCAGATCCTGACGTACACGAACCTCGCCACGTTCGCGGTCGTCGGCGGGATCGCGCTGTTCGCCCCGACGGACAAGCACGCGCCGAAGCGCGGGTACGGCCGGACGACCATCCACAAGGTCGGGATGGCGCTCGCGACCGCCGGGATGCTCACGCAGGGGATCCTCGGGATCCAGACCGCGCGGCGCGAGGGGTACCTCGACAAGCAGGACTACGGGCGCGCCCACCTCGCAGTGGGGTACGCGACGCTCGCAGCGATGGGCGTCGCCGTCGGCGTCCTCGTCTTCTGAAACGGGAGCCAGCCATGTTCGTCTCCGCCGTCGCCGTCCTCCTCGCGTCGTCGCTCTCCGCCGGCGCGTTCGTCATCGATCCCGCCGCGAGCGTCGTGAAGTTCCACCTGCACCACAAGATGCACGAGGTCTACGGGAGGTCGACCCAGATCGAGGGCAAGGCCGTCCTCGGCGACGACGGCAAGGTGATGACGATGATCCGCATCCCGGCCGCGAGCTTCGACACCGGCGACGCGAACCGGGACTCGCACATGCGCGAGACGCTCGACGCGTCCAGGTTCCCCTTCGTCGTCTTCAAGGGCGTGACGAGCCTCACCGTCCCGGTCGCGCACGGGAAGGCCATCGACACGAAGCTCGAGGGCGAGCTCGAGTTCCACGGCGTGAAGCAGCCGCTCTCGGTCCCGGCGCAGGTCGTCCTCGGCGACGACGGGAGCGCCGTCGTGAAGGCGAAGTTCCCGGTGAGCCTCGACGCGCACAAGATCGAGCGCCCCTCGCTGCTCTTCCTCAAGACCGACGAGAACGTGCTGATGGACGTCGAGCTGAAGCTGAGGATGGGGAAGTGATCCGGCGCGGCTGCGTCGCGGTCGCGCTCGCGGTCGCGCTCGCGGGCTGCATCCCGGAGGAGGGGCCGATGATGGCCCCCGGCGAGGACTGCATCGCCTGCCACGGCGGCGGCTCGGGCGAGGAGTCCGCGCGCGCCTGGACCGTGGCGGGGACGCTCCCGGGGAGCGAAGGATCGCGCGTCACCGTGATCGACTCGCTCGGACGGTCGATCACGATGCGCGCGAACCGCGCGGGGAACTTCTACACCGCCGAGGGGCTCACGCTCCCGCTCACCCAGGTGTGGCGCGACGGGGAGCGGATCACCGCCAACGAGATGTGGACCCCGCCGTCTCCGTTCACGCACGGCAGCTGCAACCGCCCGACGAACGGCTCGGGCTGCCACGCCGGCGGCGAGAACGGCGGGAACTAGGCGCCGCCCGCCGCGCGCGGGCGCGTCGCCTCGGCGAGCCTGCGGTCCGCGTCGTTCATGTGGGCCGCGAGCGCCTGGCGCAGGTCGAGCGCCGCCTCGAGCGCGACGTCCTCGTCCCCCTCGTCGAGGGCGCGCTGGATCTGGCGGATGTGGGCGAGGAACTCGCCGTGCTCGAGCGCGTGGGCGTCCCTCGCCGGGTAGCTCGCCGCCTCCATGAGCAGCTCCTCGCCGCCGAAGTGCGCCGTGCTGTAGGTGAGGAGCTGCGCCGCGACGCGGCGCGCGAGCCAGGGCCGCCGCTGCTCGAGGGCGTCGGCGAACCCGGTGACGAGCGCGATTTGTAGGTGATGCTCGTGGTCCATCGCCTCGTGGGAGAGGTCGAGCTTCTCGTTCCAGACGTGCGCTTCGACCATGATTCCCTCCGGCTGGGGCGCGGCGGATCGCGCACCGGTTCGTTCACGGGAGCGGACGCCGGAGGCAAGGCCCGGACGGGTACTGCGGCGGGAGCGAGCGGAGTCGGGGCCTGCTACCGCAGCTTCATGCCCTCGACGACGGCGAGCGCGACGCCGAGGAGTCCGACGGCCGCCACGCCGAGGCCGAACGCGATCGCGCGCCCGCCCCGCAACGAGAGGATGGGGTTCTCGACCTCGCGCCGCCACGCGACCCGGCCGCCCTTCACGATGAAGAGGACGCTCAGGCCGAGGAGCACCCCAGAGAACCACAGCGTCTGGAACTTGTCCGTACCCACGCCACCTCCCGCTTCGAACCGCTACGTGCCGCCGCTCCAGAGCTTCTCGAGGTCCTGGTAGGACTTCGGGAACTCCGCCTGGTACTTGAGGTACACGGGGATCGGGTAGCGCACGCCGCCGGCGTGCGTCCCCTCGAGCCCCTTCACGACCTGCTCCGCCATCGAGAACGGGAACGTGAACGCCATCTCGTCGTCGCCGGTCATCCCGAAGATCCGGTCACCGTAGCAGGGCAGGATGAACTGCGGCTCCTTCGTCCGGTGGGAGCGGATGATGAGCTCGGTGCAGTCGCCCCGTCCCGTCGTCTCGGTCTTGAGCGAGCCGCCCTTCTCGAACAGGCAGGCGTTCACGAGCCGCATCACCTGGGCCGAGTTCCCGTAGACGACGACCGTCTCCGGCTCGAAGTCGATGCGCGAGAGGGGTCCGACCACGATCGCGCCGACCTCGCCCGGCTCGTACTTCGTGAGCGCGTCCTCGAACCGCGCGCCGGCCTCGCGGCACGAGGCGTACATCCCGTCCGCGAGCGCGCCGGAGGTGTAGTAGGCGTTCCGCTCGGCGAACCCGAAGGCCGCCTTCGCGATCGGGCACGACAGGTCCTCGCCCGCGAAGGCGAGCGTCCAGCCGTAGCGCCGGGAGAACCCGATCGACTGGCAGATCGCCACCTTCACGCCCAGGTCCTTCGCCGGCCGCTTCGCCTTCTTCGGGAGCGGCTCGCCGGGAGCGAGGGAGCGCACGCCGACCGGGAAGGTCTGCACGCGGAGGTGCTTCTCGAGGTGTCCGTTCAGCGTCGCGGCATCCATCACGACCTCCGTGGCGAGCACAGGGGCAGGCGGGTGAGCCCGCCCCGGGGCGAGCGGGGTTCGGGGGACGCGAGGCCGGAGGCCGAGTGCCCCCCGTGGAGACAGATGCGATGATGCCGTGCGCGCGGCGCCGCCGCAATGGAACGCCGCGCCGGGCCCCGGGGCCGGGTACACTGCCGGTCCTCCGGAGGACCGATGCGCCGAGAAGATCCCCTCTCCGTCGTCCGCCGCGTCATGTCGGGCGACCGCTGGGCCGCCGCCGCCGGCGCCCGCCTCGTCGAGGTCCGCCCCGGGTACGCGCGGACCACGATGCGGCTCAAGGACGTGCACCTGAACGGCGTCGAGGTCGCGCAGGGCGGCGCCGTCTTCACGCTCGCCGACTACGCGTTCGCCGCGTGCTCGAACTCGCACGGCACCGTCGCCGTCGCGCTCGACACCTCGATCACCTTCGCCCGGGCCGCCGTCCGCGGCGTCCTCACGGCAGAGGCGGTGGAGGAGTCCCGCACGCGCCGGACGTCGGTCTGCACGGTGCGGGTGACCGACGACGAGGGGAACCTCGTCGCCATCTTCCGGGGCACCGCCTTCCGCAAGGAGGATCCGCTCGCGGCGGTCCTCGCGGCGCGGCGGGCCCGCCGGAGCGGTCAGCGGAGGCAGGCGGGCCGGTCGCGGTAGCGCCGCGCGAACGGCACGTAGGTGAGGCACGCGCGGTCCGGCGCCTCGCCGACGCACACCACCTCGCAGGTCCGGTACGTCCGCCCGTGCGGCTGCGCGGCCGCGACCCCGGTGCGGGTGTCGGCGATCCGGTCGTAGGCCCCGCGCCCGCGGATCTCCGGCTCGTCCGCGGAGTGCAGGCTCGTCGGGACGAGCGGCGGCGCGCCGCCCGCCCACATCCCGGCCGCGGCTCGCTGCGCGTCCCGCTGCAGCGCGAGGAGCCGCGCGTCGGCGGCGCCGTCGACCGCGAAGACCATCGCGTGCCCGGCGCGGACGAGCGCCTCCGCGACCTCGGGGCAGGAGACGAGGAGCCGCCCGTAGCCGTCCGCCGCGCCGTCCGCCGTGCACCGGATCGACGCCGCCGCCGCGACCTCCGCGCTCCGCTTCGCGACCGCGAGGAGCGCCTTCCCGCCGGCCCGGCCGATCGCGTGGACGGGGCCGAAGGACTCGAGGGCGTTCACGCCGGCGAGGCGCGCGGAGCGGCCCGCGTGACGCCCGGTGAGGACCTTGAAGGTGTCGCCGTCCGTCCAGCGCACCGACGCCCACTCGCCGGCGAGGAGGATTCGCGCGTGCGTGGCGCCGCCCCGGGTCCGTCCGCGGCGCGCCTCCGCGGGCACGGCGGAGACGAGGAGGACGGCGGCGAGGACGGCGAGGCGCATGTGCGAGATGGTACCCGCTCCGGGACGAGCGGGCGCACCCTCCGGCGGCGGTGCGCCCCGGCCGGAAAGCGTGCACCATGGGGTCGTCCCCATGCACACGCTCGCTGAGATCGCCGCGCGCTTCCCCGTCCACCGGGTGCTCGCGGAGGCGCGCCTCGACATCCTCCTCCACCTCGTGGCCGCCCTCGTCGCCGGCGGCGCCATCGGGATGGAGCGGTCGTACCACGGCCGGCCCGCGGGCTTCCGCACGCACGCCCTCGTCTGCGTCGCGTCGAGCCTCCTCATGCTCCTCACCGTGTACCAGGCCGAGTGGTTCCCCGGCTCGGGCGACGCGGTCCGGATCGACCCGACCCGGATGGCCCAGGGGATCATGACCGGCATTGGCTTCCTCGGCGCCGGCGTCATCTTCAAGGAGGGGACGACCGTCCGCGGCCTCACGACGGCGGCGTCCATCTGGACCACCGCCGCGATCGGCGTGCTCGTCGGGAGCGGCCTCTACTACCCCGCCGCGGTCGGGACGGTCCTCACCCTCGGAGTCCTCGCCGCGTTCCGCTGGATCGAGAACCGCCTCCCGTCCCACCAGTTCGCCCAGCACCGGATCCGGTTCGCCCGCGACTCGGTGATGCCCGAGGCGGACGTCCGGGCGCTCCTCGCGAAGCACGGGTTCTCCGTCTACGGCCTCACCTACCGGCTCGCCGACGAGGGCCGGACGTTCGAGTACCGCATGACCATCCGGACGGCCGACGAGGTGAACTTCACGAACCTCGCCCGCGCGCTCGCGGCGCTCCCGGCGGTCCGGGAGTTCGACCTCTTCCCCGCGGGCGACTGACGCCGGCGCGCCGCGCGTCACGTCCCGGGCGGCGCGTCCGGCGGCCTGGCCCGGGCGCGCCCGCTATCTCCCCGCCATGCGATGGCCCCGCACGCTCGCGGATCGTCTCGGGATCGAGCACCCCATCATCCAGGCGCCCATGGCGGGCGGCCCGTCCACGCCGGAGCTCGTGGCGGCGGTCTCGAACGCCGGCGGCCTCGGCTCGTTCGCCGGCGCGTACCTCGCGCCGGAGGCGATCCGGGACGGCATCCGGAAGGTCCGGACGCTCACGACCCGCCCCTTCGCCGTGAACCTCTTCGCCCCCGAGCCCGCGCCGCCGTCACCCTCCGCGGACGAGGTGGACCGCGCGCGGCGCGCCCTCGAGCCCTACCGGCGGGAGGTCGGGCTCTCCGCGGACGCGCCGCTCGATCCGCCGCCGCCGTTCGCGGCCCAGCTGCAGGTCGTGCTCGAGGAGCGCGTGCCCGCGTTCAGCTTCACGTTCGGCTCGCTCGCGGCGGAGGACGTCGCCGCCCTCGCCCGGTCGGGCGCCGTCGTCATCGGCACCGCCACGAGCGTGCGGGAGGCGCGGGCCCTCGAGGCGGCAGGGTGTCACGCGGTCGTCGCGCAGGGGAGCGAGGCGGGGGCGCACCGGGGCACCTTCCTCGGCCCGGCGGAGCGCGCCCTGACGGGGACGCTCGCGCTCGTGCCGCAGGTGGTGGACGCGGTCGCGCTCCCGGTGGCCGCCGCCGGCGGGATCATG
>JAHWYA010000092.1 GCA_020028115.1 Anaeromyxobacter sp. | reverse complement strand
GCCTGGGCCGTCGAGGCGCGCGAGCGGGTCCGGCGCAAGCTCGTCCGGGGGATGGGGGCGCTCGCGGCGCTGCCCGGCGATCCTGCCGACTCCGGCGCGGTCCGCCGCGCGCTCGTCTCGCTGGACCCGGAGCTGCAGGGGGCGTCGGCCCGCCTGGCGGGGTGACGGGGCGCGCCCCGCGGGGGAGCGCGTCCCCGCCGCTTGCCGGCCCGGCGGGGACCGGCTAGACACTCCCCCCCATGCTGTCCCCCGAGGTCCTGAAGAAGCTCGACGCGATCGAGCAGCGGTTCGAGGAGCTGACCCACCAGCTCTCGGACCCCGCCGTCGCCTCCTCGGGTGAGCGGTTCCGGAAGGTCTCGAAGGAGCGCGCCTCCGTCGAGGCGACCGTGAACGCGCTGCGGGCGTGGAGAAAGCTCACCCAGGACATCGCGGACAACGAGGCGCTCCTCGCCGAGAAGGACGCGGACCTCCGCGAGATGGCGAAGGAGGAGCTCGCGCAGCTGCGGCCGATGCTCGAGCCCGCCGAGGAGCAGCTGAAGCTCTTCCTCGTCCCGAAGGACCCCGCCGACGAGAAGGACGTCATCCTCGAGATCCGCGCCGGCGCCGGGGGCGACGAGGCGGGGCTCTTCGCCGCCGAGCTCCTCCGCGCCTACCTCCGCTTCGCGGAGCGGCGCGGCTGGAAGGTGGAGATCGCCGACACCTCGGCCGGCGCGCTCGGCGGGATCAAGGACGCGACCGTCAACATCGCCGGGGACGCGGTCTACTCGTGGCTCAAGTACGAGTCCGGCGTCCACCGCGTCCAGCGCGTGCCGGCGACGGAGGCGCAGGGCCGGATCCACACCTCGACCGTCACCGTCGCGGTGATGCCCGAGGCGGAGGACATCGACGTCCAGGTGAGCCCCGCCGACGTGGAGATGGACGTCTTCCGGTCGACCGGCGCCGGCGGCCAGAGCGTCAACACGACCGACTCCGCCGTGCGGCTCACGCACAAGCCGACGGGCATCGTCGTGAAGTGCCAGCAGGAGAAGAGCCAGCTGAAGAACCGGAACATGGCGTGGCGCATGCTCCGGGCGAAGCTCTACGAGATGGAGCTCGAGCGGCAGCGGAGCGCCCGGGACGCGGCCCGCAAGAGCCAGGTGGGCACCGGCGACCGCTCCGAGAAGATCCGGACCTACAACTTCCCGCAGGACCGGCTCACCGATCACCGCATCAACTACACGCGCCACAACCTCCCTGCGGTGATGGACGGGGACGTGCAGGACGTCATCGACGCCTGCCGCACCTTCTACGCCGCGCAGGCGCTCCGCGACGCGTCGCGGCCGGACGCCGGCGCGCCGCTCGAGAAGCGGTCGTGAACGCGGGCGAGCGCAGGGGCAGCCGGATGAGGCTGCCCCGGAGCGAGGGGGGGGCCCGGGGGGGCGCGAGCCGAAGGTGAGCGTCCCCCCGGATAGAATGCCGACTTGGACCCCGCTCCGGCTGCTCGCCTGGACCCAGGAGTTCTTCGCGAAGAAGGGGATCGACGCGCCGCGCCTCACCGCGGAGCTCCTCCTCGCGCACGCCCTCTCCTGCGACCGAGTCCGGCTCTACCTCGACTTCGACAAGCCGCTCGGCGATCCGGAGCTCGCGCGGTTCCGGGAGCTCGTGCGCCGCCGCGGCGAGGGTGAGCCGACCGCCTACCTCGTCGGCCGCCGCGAGTTCTACGGGCGGCCCTACCGCGTCGACCCGCGCGTGCTCGTGCCGAGGCCCGAGACGGAGCTCCTCGTCGAGGCGGCGCTCGCCGCGCTCCCGGAGGGTGGCCGCGCCCTCGACCTGTGCACGGGCTCGGGGTGCGTCGCGATCTCGCTCGCCCTCGCCCGCCCCGCCGCGCGCGTCGTCGCGACCGACGTGTCGGACGGCGCCCTCGCGCTCGCGCGGGAGAACGCCGCCGCGCTCGGCGCCGTGGTCGAGTTCGCCACGGGGGACCTGTGGTCCGCCGTCCACGGCGCTGAGCCGTTCGACGTCGTCGTCTCCAACCCCCCGTACGTCCCGACGAAGGAGCTCGCCGGCCTGTCGCGCGAGGTCCGGCGCGAGCCGTGCATCGCCCTCGACGGTGGACCCGACGGGCTCGCGCTCCTCCGCCGGATCGTGGAGGGCGCGGCGTCGCGGCTCCGGCCGGGAGGGACGCTGTGCCTGGAGATGCACGAGTCGCACGTGGAGGCGGTGCCGGCGCTCTGCCGCACGGCGGGGTTCGCGCGCGCGGAGGCGCGGAGGGACCTGGCCGGCCTCCCCCGGCTCACGGTCGCCACGTTGGCCTCCCGCGAGGACCCGGCGTAGAATCCGCGCGCCTTCCCATGGACAAGATCGTCGTCGAAGGAGGCGTGCCGCTCCGCGGGAGCGTCGACGTCTCGGGCGCGAAGAACGCCGCCCTCCCCATCATCGCCGCGTCCCTCCTCGCGGAGGGCGATCACGCCGTCGCGAACGTCCCCGATCTCGCGGACGTCCGGACGCTCGGCAAGCTGCTCGGCCACATGGGCTGCGCCGTCGAGCGGAGCGCCGCCACGCGCGCCGTGTCGATCCGCGTGCCCGCCGCGGTCCGTCCCGAGGCGCCCTACGAGCTCGTGAAGACGATGCGCGCGTCGGTCGTCGTCCTGGGCCCGCTCGTCGCCCGCTGGGGCAAGGCGCGGGTCTCGCTCCCCGGCGGCTGCGCCATCGGCGCGCGCCCGATCGACCAGCACCTGAAGGGGCTCGCGGCGCTCGGCGCGGAGATCCGGCTCGAGCACGGCTACGTCGAGGCGACCGCGCCGCGCGGCCACCTGCGCGGCGCGGTGTTCACCTTCGACGGCCAGACCGTCACGGGGACGGAGAACGTGATGATGGCGGCCGCCCTCGCGGAGGGCCGGACGGTGCTCCGGAACTGCGCGCGGGAGCCGGAGGTGTCGGACCTCGCCGCGGCGCTCGTGCGGATGGGCGCGCGCATCGAGGGCGCCGGCACGGACGAGCTCCGGATCGAGGGCGTCCCGTCGCTCCGCCCGCTCGACCACACCGTCATCCCGGACCGGATCGAGGCGGGCACGTTCCTCGTCGCCGGCGCGCTGCCGGGCGGCGACGTCACGGTGAACGGCTGCATCCCGGAGCACCTCGAGGCGCTCATCGAGAAGCTGCGCACGGTGGGGGCGGAGATCGCCCCGGTGAAGCCCCCTCCCCAGCCCCGCTCCGCGGGGCAGTTGAGGTCCGGGGACGTGGGCGGTCTCCGGGTGATCGGGAACGGCCGTCCGCGCCCCGTCGACGTCCGCACCGCCCCGCACCCGGGCTTCCCGACCGACATGCAGGCGCAGCTCATGGTCCTGCTCTGCCTCGCCGACGGCTCCTCCAAGATCACCGAGACGGTGTTCGAGAACCGGTTCATGCACGTGCAGGAGCTCCAGCGGCTCGGCGCGGACATCGCGGTGGACGGCAAGACCGCCGTCGTGAAGGGCGTCCCGTCGCTGTCCGGCGCGCCGGTGATGGCGTCCGACCTGCGGGCCTCGGCGGCGCTCGTCCTCGCCGGCCTCGCCGCGCAGGGGACGACGGAGATCCAGCGCGTCTACCACCTCGACCGCGGCTACGAGCGGATCGAGGCGAAGCTCGCGCCGCTCGGCGCGCGCATCCGCCGGGAGAAGGCGTGAGCCGCCGGGCCGCGCGGCCGCCCGGCCGCCGCAGCGCCGGAGGGTCGGACGGAGCCATGACGAACGAGCTCATCACCGTGGCGGTGCCGAAGGGGCGGCTCCTCGAGGAGTCGTCGCTGCTGTTCGAGCGGGCGCTCGGCGTGTCCCCGAAGAAGCTCCTCGAGGGGACGCGCAAGCTCGCGGCCGACGCGCCCGAGGCGGGGCTGCGGTTCATCTCGATCCGCGCCGCCGACGTCGCGAGCTACGTCGAGCACGGCGCCGCCGCCGTCGGGATCGCCGGGCTCGACGTGCTGCGCGAGGATCCGGTGGACCTCTACGAGCCGCTCGACCTCGGCATCGGGCGCTGCCGCGTGATCGTCGCCCGGCCGAAGGGGGCCAAGCCGCTCCCCCGCGGCGTCGCCCCGCGCGTCGCGACGAAGTACGTCTCGCTCGCGGCGCGCCACTTCGCGAAGAAGGGGATCCCGGCCGAGATCATCCCCTTGCACGGCTCCATCGAGGTCGCCCCCTCGCTCGCCCTCTCCGACGCGATCGTGGACATCACGGAGACCGGCGCGACGCTCGAGGCGAACGGGCTCGTGATCGAGGAGGAAGTGCTCGACGTCTCCGCCCGCCTCGTCGTGAACAAGGTCGCGCTGAAGCTCCACGCCGAGCGGCTCCGGCGCCTGATCGGGGCCCTGCGGGAGGCGGTCGCCGCCTCCGCCCGCGATCAGCGTTGAAAGGGAGCGCCGCTTCTGCCTAGTATTCCGGCGGATTTCGACGGAAGCGACCCTTCGCTTTGATCCCCCGTTCCCGAACGTCACGCCCCACGGTCCCGAGGAGGACCGAACTCGTCATGGATTGCCCGCGGTGCAGCGTGGAGTTGTCGGAGATCGCTCGCGAGAATGGTGCCCTTCATCGCTGCGCCGACTGTGGCGGACTCTGGGTCGCGGACGTGACGGACCTGAACAAGATCCTGCTGCACGCGAACCTTCCCGCGCTCTCGTCGATCCCGGGGTTCGTGAACGCGGAGGAGATGACGGGCCTGTGCCCGGCGTGCAGCGTCGACCTCGTCGTCGTCGAGAACGCCGAGAAGCGCGCGACGGAGAGCTACGACACGTGCGAGTCGTGCGGCGGGATCTGGGTCGACGGCGACGCCGACGAGCCCGCGCCGGAGATCGACGCGAAGACCGCGGAGGGCGAGATCGTCACGTTCTTCCGCCGCTTCGCGAAGAAGAAGTAGCGGCGAAGCCGAAGGATCACCACATCCGGTCGTCGCGCCACGGGTGCGCGGTGTTCGAGTATCCGCGGATCTCCCAGTAGCCGCGCCGGTCGTGGCCGAGGAACTCGATCCGGTTCACCCACTTCGCGCCCTTCCACGCCCAGAGCTGCGGGACGACGATGCGGGCGGGTCCGCCGTGCTGCGTCGAGAGCGGCTTCCCCTCGACGGTGTGGACGAGGAGGACGTCCGGCTTGAGCGCCTCCCAGAGCGGGAGGTTCGTCGAGTAGCCGTCCGAGCCGTAGGTCATGACGTGCGTCGCCGCGGCGGTCGGGCGCGCGAGCGCCGCGAGCGTCTCGAACCGCACGCCTCGGAACGCGAGGTCGATGATCGACCAGCCGGTGACGCAGTGGAAGTCGGCCTGCTCGTCCGCCTGCGGCAGCGCGAGGAGGTCCTCCCACCGAAGCGTGACGGGATTCTCGACCGCCCCGTCGAGAACGAGGCGGAAGCGGTCGGTCGCGATCTCCGGGGTCTGCCCCAGATCGAGCACGGGCCACTCGTCCTTCTCGAGGACGTTCTGGCTGGGCGGCTCCTTCGGCATGCCGTGGCGGTTCTTCGGACCGTCGCCCTGGGGCGCCGGGTCGGCGAGCGACGGGGTCGCCTTCATCTGCTCCGCGAAGCGCGCGCGAAGCTCCGAGACACCCTCCGCGATCCGGCGCTCGAGGTCGGTCACGAGCAGGTTCTATCAGCCGGGCGGGCGACCCGCAGCGGGCGTGGCGCCGCAGGGCGGCAGCGCGGATCGTCTTGACTCACGGGGCCCTTCGCGGCAGAAACAGAGGCCGTAACGCGGGAATAGCTCAGTTGGTAGAGCATCAGCTTCCCAAGCTGAGGGTCGCCGGTTCGAACCCGGTTTCCCGCTCCAGTCTTCACGAGGGGTTCCGCCCATGAGGCGGGACCCCTCGGCCATTTCTGGGCAAGGTCCTGGGCAAGGTTTTTCGCGTCCGGGCCTGTTCACGGGGGGCCGCATGCCTGACGCCGTGCCGTTCGACCCTGCCGCCTACGCGGTCGTCCTGGGCCCGTCCGCCGTCGGCCTGCGCCCTGACCTGGAGGACGGCGCCGCGCGCTTCGTGGAGGCCTTCCTCGTCCCCTGGAAGGCGGTTGAGGAAGGGGATGAGTTCGAACCTGGGTCGGCGATCGCATCCGTGTCCTGGAGGCTCGTCCGCTACTCGGCCGTTCAGGATGCCGGGCAGGACCCGATCGTCTTCGCCGACTCGGTGAGCGGGGACCTGCTCGAGACCACCCGGATCCTGTTCGACGAGGAGGGGGAGCTCCGGGACTTCGCGGGCGCCGCCGGGTCGGACCTCCTGTACTTCACGTCGCTCTCGGTCGAGGACGGGTACGACTTCTTCAGGGTGGCGGTGGAGCTGCTCGAGCACGTCATCGAGCAGTACGGGGGCGGCTGCTTCGGAGCGGCGTACTACCGAGACCAGATGCCCCGGCTCGAGCTGGAGCGGGCGCTGCGGGACCGCGGGTTCGCGCGGATCGAGGACGAGCGGCTGTTCTTCGTGAGCCTCGAGTTGAAGCGGCCGCGGCTTCCGAATGATCGGTGCGAGTAGCGCTAGTTACGATGCGGGTAGCGCGGTCGGTTACATTTCCCGTTGACTTTTCTAGCCGCCAGTCTAGCATTCCGGGGCATGACCGATCCGAGCCAGTTTCACCCCGCGCTCACGGACGACCGCCTCAAGGTCCTGGCGAGCGTCCTCGTCCGAGTGCGTCGCGAAGCGCTCGACTTCCACGACACCGAGTCGGGCGAGACGAACCTGAGCCTCGGGACCCGCACATTCGAGCGCGGGTGCGCAGCGTTCCGTCGTCTGGCCGACGAAGTCGAGTGGCTGCGGTTCTACCAGAGCGGCAATTACTTCCTCCTTATCGTCGACGGCGTCCCCCTCAAATTCCACCGCTCCGATCCGGACGACCCGAATCCGCGAACGACGCGCGAGCTTCAGCCAGAGACCGCG
>JAHWYA010000573.1 GCA_020028115.1 Anaeromyxobacter sp. | reverse complement strand
GGCGCGCGCCTCGGCCAGGCGCGCCGCGACCTTGTCGAGCTCCTCGCGGACGCCCTGCGCGCCGCCGAGCCGCTTCGACGCCTCCTGCTGCTCGAACGCCTTCTTCTTCGCCTTCTCGAGGTCGGCCTTGAGCTGCGTCGCCTCCTCGCGCCAGCCCTTGGCGTCGGCGCGCGCCTCGCCCGCCGCCTTGCGCGCGCCGTCGAGCTCGGTCCGGAGCTTCTCCTCGCTCGCGGTGCGCTCCACGAGGGCGGCCTTGGCGGCGCGGCCGGACAGGAAGAAGGCGATGGCGGCGAGGATGCCGGCGAGGGCGACGATGGCGAAGACGTTCATGGGTGGTGCTCCCGGGGAGACGCTCCTTTCGTATCCCGGAACGAGGCTCCAAGGAAGCGGAAGAGGCGAAGCAGGCGAGCGGCCCCTCGACCACGAGGCATCGGGACGGGGACCGTACTAGGATCCCCCCGCCCGTGCGCCGCGTCGCGACCAAGATCTTCCTCGCCTTCGCGGTGTCCCTCCTCGCCTTCGCGGCGGTGGCGGCCTTCGGCATCGTGCGGCTCCACGAGATCCGGCGCGACCTGCGGCTGCTCTCGGGCGGCTACCTCGCCCTCACCCGGATCGCGGCGCAGCTCGAGGTGAAGGACTGGGTCGCGACCCGCGCCCTCGAGGCGAGCGCGCTCGACCGGGCGGCGCGCCAGGTCTACCTGCCGGTGGCGAGGGCCCGGTTCCCGGGGTTCGTCCGCGAGAAGATCGCGGAGGGGCGCCGCGTCGCCCGCGAGTCGCGCGGCATCGCGCCCGAGGACGAGGCCCGGTTCCTCGACGACGTCGTGGCCCGCCTCGACGCCCTCGACGCGCGCTGGAGCGACTACGACCGCGAGGCCGGCGCGCTCTTCGACGCCCTCGAGGCGGGCGAGGGCCAGGATCCGCGGACGCGCGCCGCCTTCGACGCGCGCGCCCAGTCCGTCCGGCAGCTCGAGAAAGGGCTCTCGCTCGACGTGAAGCTCCTGCAGGTCGCGCTCGAGACGCAGATCGCCGACCGCGTCCACGCGGCGGAGCGCGCCGAGGGCCGGACGGTGCTCCTCACCGTCGTCTACTCGCTGCTCGCCCTCGCCATCGGGGTGGGCGGCGCCCTCGTGTCGCAGCGGCTCCTCTCTCCGATCCAGACGCTCACCGAGGGCGTGAAGGCCGTCGCGGCGGGCGACCTCACGCGGAAGGTCGAGCTCCGGAGCCGGGACGAGCTCGGCCTCCTCGCCCGCGAGTTCAACGCGATGGCGGCGTCGCTCGGGCGCCAGCGCGACGAGCTGCGGCGCGCGGAGCGGCTCGCGGCGGTCGGCCGGATCTCGGCGCAGATCACCCACGAGATCCGCAACCCGCTGAACGCCATCGGCCTCAACGCCGAGCTCCTCGCCGAGGAGCTCGAGGACGCGCAGGCGCCCGCCGAGGCGCGGCAGCTCGTCGTCGCCATCTCCCGCGAGGTCGACCGCCTGAACGGGGTGGCGGAGGAGTACCTGCGCTTCGCCCGGCTGCCGCGACCCTCCCTCGGACGGCACGACCTCAACGAGCTCGTCGGGAGCCTGCTCGACTTCCTCGCCCCCGAGCTCCAGGCTGCCGGGGTGGAGGTCGTCCGCGAGCTCGCGCCCGCCGCGCTGCCGCTGCGAGCCGACGAGGGGCAGCTCCGCGCGGTCTTCCTGAACCTCGTCCGGAACAGCCGGGAGGCGATGCCAGGCGGGGGCCGGCTCACCGTCCGGACGCGCCGCGGCGGGGAGGCGGTCGAGGCCGAGGTCGCCGACACCGGCGGGGGGATCCCCCCGGAGGACCTGACGCGCATCTTCGAGCCGTTCTACTCGACGAAGGAGCGCGGCACGGGGCTCGGCCTCGCGTTCGTCCTCCAGGTGGTGAAGGAGCACGGCGGCACCGTGCGCTGCGAGAGCGCGGCGGGCCGGGGAACGACGTTCACGCTCCGCCTCCCGGCGGAGGACGAAGCGGCGGAGGCGGCGGCGGCGACATGAGGCGGACCCGGATCGAGCGGCGGCGGACGATGCGCAGGACGGCGGCGGCCCCCGCGGTGGGGACGCCGCGGGCCGCGTGGGGAGAGGTCGCGCGGGAGGTCCTCCCGAACGGGCTCCGCGTGGTGACGGCGCCCGCGCCGGGCCTCCACTCGGCGATGATCGCCCTGTACGTCCGCGCCGGCTCGCGCCACGAGACCGCCCCGGTGAACGGCGTCTCGCACTTCCTCGAGCACCTCTTCTTCCGCGGGTCGCAGGGGTGGCCGGACACGGTCGCGATGAACGCCGCGGTCGAGAGCGCGGGCGGGAGCCTGAACGGCATCACCGCGCGCGACCACGGCTGCTACTTCACCCCCATCCACCCGGGCGAGCTCGGGACGGGGCTCGCGATCCTGGGCGACCTCGTCCGCCGCCCGCTGCTCCGGGAGATGACGGTCGAGCGCGAGGTCATCCTCGAGGAGATCCTCGACGAGGTGGACGCGGACGGCCGCGACATCGACCCGGACAACCTCTCGAAGCGGATCGCCTTCGCCGGCCACCCGCTCTCGTTCAA
>JAHWYA010000572.1 GCA_020028115.1 Anaeromyxobacter sp. | reverse complement strand
GCGGTTCGTCGCGCCTGCGGGGCTCGCGGTGGCGGACAGGGCCTGCGTCGCGCCGCCCTGGATGGTCGCGGTCGCGGGGGTCACCGAGACGCCGGTGACCGGGACCGCGTTCACGGTGACGGTCGCCTCGCCGTAGACCGTGCTTCCGTCCGCGGCGGTCGCGCGCACGACGCACGCGCGCGGGTAGGTGCCGCCCGCGTACGCGGTGAAGGTGGTCGTGGCGACGCCGTCGCCGGCCGTCGTGGCGGGGCTCAGGGTGTCGAGGGCGTCGCAGCCGGCGCCCTTCGTCCAGTTGACGTTGCGGTTCGTAGCGCCCGCGGGGCTCGCGGTGGCCGACAGGGCCTGCGCCCCGCCGCCCTGGATGGTGGCGGTCGGCGGGGTCACCGAGACGCCGGTGACGAGGACCGGGTTGATCGTGATCGACGAGGGTGCGGAGTAGCCGCTGCCGTCGGCGGCAGTAGCGGTGACGACGCACGTGCGCGGGAACGTGCCGGTCGTCCCGGCGGTGAACGTCGTCGTGGCGACGCCGTCACCGAGCGTGGACGCAGGGCTCACCCCGTCGCTCGCGTCGCACCCGGCGCCGGTCGTCCAGTTGACGTTGCGGTTCGTCGCGCCCGCGGGGCTCGCGGTCGCCGAGAGGGTCCGGGTCCCGCCCGCCGAGATCGTGTCGGACATCGGGTTCACGGTGACGCCCGTGACGAGGATCGCCGGCTTGAGCGCGATGCTCATCGCGCCCTTGTAGGTCGTGGGAGTGAGGGTGAGGGTCGTGTTGCCGTAGGCGCCGGCGGCCGCCCTGTTCCCCGTGATCAGGCAGTGCCCCCCGCCGGACCCCTGCGTGTTCGAGTTGTCGGTACGCTCGGTGATCGCCGTGAGCGCGGCGTTCGCCGCGGCGCCACAGTTGGTGGTCGAGGTGGCGACGTTGTTCGAGGTCCCCTGGACCAGGACCACGAGCGTGTTCGCGACCGTGGTCGTCGCACCCGGAATCACGGCGCTCGTGTCGTTCACCCCTCCGTCGTTCCCTCCCGCAGTGACGTCCCACGGGTCCCCCGACTGGATGGCGCCGCTGAACGCGTGGAGCTGGCAGGTGGTGTGGTCGCCGGAGTCCGCCGCCACCGGGCTCGAGTCCCCGCCGACGGCCCGCTTCCAGAAGACCGCGATCCGGTTCGCGGGGTCGAGTGCCGCCGTCCCCGCGAACTGCGGCGAGTTCGTCACCTCGACGAAGCCGTTCGGCGTAGAGAGGGTGATCGCCTGGTTCTCGCTCTCCACCACGAGGAGCAGGATGTCGCCGGCGACGACGCCCGCGGGCATTGGCGCCGTGCAGGCGGCGGCGGAGGCGGTGAACGTTCCCGAGCTGCGATAGGCCACCGCCGCGCGCGCCGGGGTCGCGGCCAAGGCGAGGACGATGACGGACGAGAGCGACGCGATGCGGACGACTCCCGCGCGGCCTGGTCTCGAGAACTTCTTCGGCGTCATCACGTCGTCTCCCCGTCCCGTCCCGCGTCACGGCGACAGCCGATACACGAATCCGAACGTCCCTAATGCAAGCCTCGGGCCCGCGTGACATCAGGGAAAAGTCGCTTGCTTCGCGGATTTCGGCGAATTGCCCAGCAGGGCCGCGGGGTCGTCCGAACCCGGAGATGAGTGGGACCCGCGCGCACTTGCGCGAGGTCACCCACTGCGTGATTTCACGCAACGCCGGTCTGGCAGCCTGGCAAGGCGAGCGCGTCGCCTGGTCAGCGCCTCGATCGACGCGGACGCCGCGATCGCGCGACGCGCGGCGATCTCCCGCGCGACGTACCCTGGGTGCCGGGTGCGCTGCGCTCTCCGCTCTCCGCGATCTTCGAGGGCCCGCGCCCTGCTCCCTCGACGTGCATGCTCAGAATCCCAGGTGTTCGCCCTCACCAAGGGTGAGCACGCTCAGAGCCCGTGGTGGAAGCGCTGGATGTTCGTCTCGCCGTAGGTCCGCTCCCGGTAGCGGATGGGCAGGTCGACGATCCGCAGGCTCTACCTACTTCGCGGCCCCGAAGATGAGGTCGAAGTCGCCGAACGGGTCGAAGTCCCCGAAATACGCGCGGCTCGCCGCGATCCGCTCGTAGTCGCGCCGCCACAGGACCTTGGTCCCGCACAGCGTGTCCTTGAGCGGCTGCCCGAGGAGCCAGGAGAACGCCGCGCCGAAGAACCGGTTCGCGCCGAGGTTCAGGAACCTCATCGCGCGGTCCTCCATCGGGTAGACGAGCCGGACCCCGTTCACGAGCTCCCCGCGGCCGGAGACGAGCGCCTCGTAGAAGCGCGGCAGGTCCTCGGGGGGGACCGTCAGGTCCGCGTCGAGGATCATGAGGACCTCGCCCTCGGCCTCCGCGAAGTCGAGCCGGACGGCGTCAGCCTTTCCCTCCGCAGGCTCCGGGCGGCCTCGCGGTGAGCCTCAGTGCTGCCGGTGGCACTGCTGGCAGAGCGTGTTGAACGACCTCCGCAGCACGACCTTCTGCTGGTGCGGGTCGTGGCACGTGTGGCACGCGAGCTTCCCGCCGGCGAGGAGCGGCAGGTCGCCCGACGG
>JAHWYA010000091.1 GCA_020028115.1 Anaeromyxobacter sp. | reverse complement strand
AGTAGCTCCCGCCGCGAGCGCAGGCGGAGCCGGATGAGGCTCCGCCGGACGCGAGCGGGGGGTTCGGGGGGGGCGCGAGGGCACAGCCCGAGCGCCCCCCCCGTTCAGATCGTCCGGCGCCGCGCGGGACGTCGCGTAGGATGCCGCGCATGGCCCGCGCCCTCCTCCTCGTCGCCGCCGCCCTCCTCGCGGTGCCCGGCGTGTTCGTGACGCTGAAGGGGCTCGCCACGATCCGCCGCGGCAGCGCGGTCGTGCAGGGGCACACGGTCACGGGCGCGCGCGCGCTCGGGGCCGGGCTCGTCCTCGTGCTGTGGGGGCTCGGCATGCTCGGCTTCGCCGCGCTCGTGATCGCCGCGAAGGCGCGGCGCTGAGGGGCCGACGCGCCCGCTCACCCGCACTCGACGGGCGCGCAGGGCCCCTCGCCGCGCGCCTCGCAGCAGTGGAGCACCTCGCCCCGGAGGTCCTGGAACCGGACGCGCCAGCCCTCCGCGTCGGCCTCGAGGATCGCGAACCCCCAGGCGGTCGTCGCGAAGAGCATCCGGGCGGCGGCGGGGAACCGCCAGCGGAACTTCATGAAGCCGCCCATCGCCGCGGAGCCGGACACGAACACGTCGAGCGACCCGAGGGCGAGGTGCTCGAGGGTGTGGACGTGGCCGGCGAGGAACGCCGCCGCGCGCCCCTCCGCGGCCGCGACGAGGCGGGACATCCGCGCGGCGTACGCAGGGGCGGCGCCGCGCCCGTACCCGTGGACCGACGCCGGCGGATGGTGGCCGGCGAGGAAGCAGAACCGCTCCCTTCCGCACCCCCGGGTCGCCTCGCGGACGAAGGCGAGCTCGGCGTCCAGCGTGAAGCCGCCGTAGTCCGCGACGACGACGTTCGTGTCCACGGCGACGATCCGGATCGGCCCCCGGTCCACGACGTAGTGGCGCGCCGGCATCGACCACGCCGGCGCACGGTGCGCGACCTCGAGGCAGGCGCGGCGCCGCGACGCCTCGTCGTCGGGGAGGCCGCGCACCGCGCAGCGCCCGCCTCCCCAGCCGACGTCGTGGTTCCCGAGGACGAGATGGACGGGCAGCGGCCCGCCGTCGCGGGCGACGAGCCCCTCGAGCGGCGCCTCGGCCGCACGGAAGCGCGGGTCGGCCGGCGGCGCGTAGCCGGGCTCGACCGTCGCCCCGTCCGCTGCGAACCGGCAGCCCTCCGCGCCCAGCCGCGCCGGGTCCGGGCCGCAGTAGTAGATGTTGTCGCCGAGCTGGATCGCGAGGTCGAAGGGGCGCGCGCGGCTCTCGGCGTGGATCGCCCGCCCGACGAGGCGCTGGCCGAGGGTGTCCGCGCCGAAGTCGCCGAGGACGAGGACCCGCACGTCGGCATGCCGGACCGGCGGCGCGGGCGCGACCGGCGAGCGCGGGTGCACGTCGTGCAGGCACCCGGCGGCGAGCGCGGCCGTGGCGAGGGCGGCGATCCGGAGCAGGGGCACGGAGGATGGGGTGGCCCCCCGTCGCCCCGTTGTCCAGCCCCGGCGGGGCCCCGGTCGTCAAAGAGGCCACTCGCCGGGAACTCGGAGGGCGGCGCGGCTGTTTCGACGGCGAGCCCGTTCGACTAAGATGCGCCGCCCATGACCCACCGTTTCATCGCCGCCTGCCGCCGCCAGCCCGTCGACCGCCTGCCCGTCTGGATGATGCGCCAGGCCGGGCGGTACCAGCCGTCCTACCGCGCCGTCCGGCAGAAGGTCGGCTTCCTCGAGCTGTGCCGCTCGCCGGAGCTCATCGCGCAGGTCACGGTCGCGCCGATCGACGAGTTCGGCTTCGACGCGGCGATCCTGTTCTCCGACATCCTCGTCCACCTGCCGGCGATGGGGCTCGACCTCTCCTTCGAGAAGGGGGAGAAGGGCAAGGGCGACGGCGGGCCCAAGATCGCGAACCCGGTGCGAAACCGCGCCGACGTCGACGCGCTGAAGATCCCGTCGCCGAAGAAGGACCTCCCCTACGTCCTCGACGGCGTCCGCGCGATCCGGACCGCGCTCCAGGGCCGGGTGCCGCTCATCGGCTTCGTCGGCGGCCCGTTCACCGTCGCGAGCTACGTCGTGGAGGGCGGGAGCCAGGGCTTCACCCGGCTGAAGACGATGCTCTACGCCGAGCCGAAGACCGCCCACGCGCTCTTCGAGAAGCTGACGCAGGCCGCCATCGTCCAGATCGAGGAGCAGATCGCCGCCGGCGCCGAGGCCGCGCAGATCTTCGAGAGCTGGCTCGGCGAGCTCGACCGCTTCGATCTCGAGGAGTTCAGCTTCCCGTACCTCGCGCGGATCGCGGAGGCGGTGCGCAAGGCGGGCGTGCCCGTCATCTTCTTCGGCACCGGGATGGGCGGGCACCTCGAGCGGATCGCGTCGCTCGGGTTCGACGTCGTCTCCGTCGACTGGCGCATGCCGATCGAGGACGCCCGCGCGCGCCTGCCGAACGTGGCCGTGCAGGGGAACCTCGACTCCACCGTGCTCCTCGGGCCGAAGGACGTCGCGGTCGAGCGCGCGCGCCGCATCATGCAGGCGGCCGGCCCGAAGCCGGGTTACATCTTCAACCTCGGCCACGGCCTGCAGCCGCCGACCCCGGTCGAGAACGTGAAGGCGGTCGTGGACGCGGTGCACGCGTTCAACTGGAAGTGAGGAGAGCGGTGATCCAGATCCCGTCCTGGGAGCTCATCAAGAAGTACGACCGGCCCGGGCCGCGCTACACGAGCTACCCCACCGCCGTCGAGTTCAAGGAGACGTTCGGACCGGGCCCGTACGAGGAGCACCTCGCCCGCGCCGACCGCCAGGGCGGCCCGCTCTCGATCTACGTCCACCTCCCGTTCTGCCGGGAGATGTGCCGCTTCTGCGGCTGCAACGTGATCGCGACGCACGACCGCTCGCGCGCGGACGCCTACCTCGACCAGCTCGAGAAGGAGGTCGCGCTCGTCGCGGCGAGGCTGCCGACGCGCCGGAAGGCCTCGCAGCTCCACTGGGGCGGCGGGACGCCGACGTTCCTCGACGAGCGGCAGCTCACCCGCTGCCACGAGATCATCGCGCGCCACTTCGGCTACACCCACGACGTGGAGAAGGCGGTCGAGATCGACCCCGCCATCACCACGAGGTCGCAGATCGAGACCCTCGCGAAGCTCGGGTTCAACCGGATCTCGATGGGGGTCCAGGACTTCGACGCGAAGGTCCAGGAGGTGGTGGGCCGGATCCAGGGAGAGAAGGAGACCGCCGAGCTCGTCGCCGCCGCGCGGGCGAACGGGTTCCACGGCGTGAACCTCGACCTCATCTACGGCCTCCCCTACCAGACGCCGAAGACCTGGCAGGACACCCTCGAGCGGATCATCGCGATCCGGCCGGATCGGCTCGCGGTCTTCGGCTTCGCGTACGTGCCCGGGTCGAAGCCGCACCAGCGGCTCCTGCCGCAGGAGGCGCTCCCGAAGACCGAGCAGCGCGTGGAGCTCTTCCTCGCCGCCGTCGAGGCGTTCACGAAGGCCGGGTACCGGCTCATCGGGCTCGACCACTTCGCGCTCGAGACCGACGAGCTCGCCAAGGCGCAGGACGGCGGGTACCTGTACCGGAACTTCCAGGGCTACACGATCCGCCCGGCGCCCGACACCGTCGCGTTCGGGATCAGCTCGATCTCCGACATCGGCGGCGCCTACGTCCAGAACTTCCACAAGCTGAAGGACTGGGGCGACAAGGTCGAGGCCGGCGTCATCCCGGTGGAGCGCGGCGCCTCGATGTCCGAGGACGACGTGATGCGCCGGTTCGTGATCAACCGCGTCATGTGCCTGCTCCGGCTCGACCTCGACGAGGTCGCGGAGAAGTTCGGGCGCCCGGCGCGCGACGCGATCGAGGGCGACCTGCGCGCGGGGGTCGCCGAGCTGCAGGCGGACGGCCTCGTCAGCTTCGACGGGACGATCCTCCGGGTCACGCCCCTCGGACAGCTCCTCGTCCGGAACATCGCGATGCTCTTCGACGCGTACCTCAAGAAGGGCGCGTCGCGGACGCAGTTCTCGCGGACGGTGTAGGGTCCGGCCGCCACGCTCGGGGGGAGCGGAATGAGCCACACGGCGGTCTTCCTCATGAACCTCGGCGGGCCGCGCTCGCTCGCCGAGGTCGAGCCTTACCTCTACGAGCTGTTCTCCGACCCGCTCGTCGTCACCGCGCCGTTCGGCCCCCTCCGGCCGCTCTTCGCGAAGCTCGTCTCGAAGACGCGCGCCCCCTCCTCCGCCCAGAAGTACGCGCTCATCGGCGGCAAGTCTCCCATCGTCGAGGGCACCGAGGCGCAGGCCCGCGCGCTCGCGGCGGTCCTCGGGGACGGCTGGTCGTGCCACCTCGCGATGCGCTGCGGCCACCCGAACACCGCGGAGGGCGTCCGCGAGGCGCTCGCCGCCGGCGCGGACCGGGCCGTCGCGTTCCCGCTCTACCCGCAGTACGCGAACGCCACGACCATGTCGTCGCTGCTCGAGCTCCGGCGCCTGTGGCCGAAGGACAGGCCGCTCGCCGAGATCTGCACCTGGCACGACCACGAGGGCTACCTCGACGCGTCGGCGGCGGCCGTCCGCGAGACGCTCGAGCGGGTCCCGGCGGCCGACCGCGGGAAGGTGCTCGTCGTGTTCAGCGCCCACGGGCTCCCGATGAGCCAGGTGCGGAAGGGCGACCCGTACCCGGGCTACATCGAGCACTCCGCCCGCGAGACGGCGCGGCGCGCCGGCGCCCCCGCGTTCCAGGTCACCTACCAGAGCCGCGTCGGGCCGGCGAAGTGGCTCGGGCCCGACACGATCGAGTTCCTCGAGGCGAACGCCAGGGACCGGGTGATCGTCGCGGTCCCGATCGCCTTCGTCTCCGAGCACCTCGAGACGCTCTACGACCTCGACATCCTGGCGAAGGCGGCGGCGGAGAAGGGCGGGGCGCGCGGGTTCCACCGCGTCCCGGCGCTCGGCACGCGCCCCGACTTCGTCCGCGCGATGGGCGACGTCGTGAGGAAGGGCGCCGCCGCGCAGCCCGCGGCCGCCTGACCGGCCCGCCCGCTACGGCTGGCCGGAGCAGGCGCAGGTCCCGCGCGCCATCCCGGCCTCGACGAGGCACGTCCACCGGCTCGCGACGCCGCCGAGGGCGCTCGCGCAGTCGGCCGCCGTGGCGCAGCCGCCCTCCGGCAGCATCCCGAGGTAGTCCGCCGAGTAGGTCTCGCCGGGGTTCGCCTCGCACCGTCCGCCGGTGTGGTCGATGGCAATGCACTGCGACGTGCCGGTCGTCAGGCAGGCGCCGTTCGGCGCGGCGCAGTCGACGAAGCACCAGTCGCTGCCCGGCTGGCAGGTCTTCACGTTCGTCCCGGCGCCGTCGACGATCCGGACGTTCGTCATCGCGCGGGCCGCGGGCAGGGTCGGGAGCTGGAGCATCGAGGGCGGCTTGGCGAGGTCCGCGATGGCCGCGAGCAGCGGCCCGAACGCCTCGCAGACGCTCCCCTCGACGACGGTGACGCCCTCGCCCCGGAGGAGCGCGGCGAGCGCGAGGTACCGCTCCCCCGCGCCGTACGCGCCCCCGCAGGTCCCGGCCGGAGGCGCGCAGGTCGCGGGCGGCGTCACGGGGCACCAGGCCGGTCCCGAGCACACGTCCGCCGGCGCGTAGGAGCCGTTCGCGCAGCGCGCCGACGCGACGATGAACGCTGCGGCGAGGTCCGCGACGTGGCCGGTCTCGCGGAGCACGCGGAAGAAGGACGCGTAGCGGGAGAGCGGGTACTCCCGCTGGTTCGCCGCAGGGAGGTGCTTGTCCAGGCTGCAGGAGTCGGCCCCCGGGGCGAAGCCCGCCACCACGAGCGGCGCCGCCTGCGGGCTCGAGCAGTCGTCCTCGTCGCCGACGAACACGACCACGAGCTTCGCGTTCGGCCGCGGGAACGACCCCGCCGGCACGCCGGGCTGCCCGCCGTTGACGGCGAGGGTGAGCGCGGAGAGCCCCGCCTCGAGCGCCTGCTCCTCGCCTGCGCCGCAGCTCCCGACGCGGATGTTCTGCTGGAACTGGGCGACGAGCTGGACGAGGCGCGGGTCCGGCGCCGCGGTGGTCCAGGACGCCCAGTCGAGGTTCTTCGGGAAGGCGAGGACCTTCGGGTTGCCGGTGGGCGACACGAACCGGCCCGCCGGGTAGGGCGTCCCGGGCGTCGCGACGCCCGCGGTGCAGTTGCCGGGCAGCGGGCTCGGGAAGGCGGTCTGCAGCACCGGGAAGCGATCGCCGGCGGAGCACGACGCGGACGGCTGGCACGAGGTGACCGCGCAGCACCGCGACTCGAGCCCGGCGATGAAGGTGAAGGACGGATCGAAGCGGTGGTCCTGGATGCAGACCTGGCCCGCGTCGCAGCCGGCGTTCGAGCCGCGGGTGCAGGACGCGACCGGGGTGCAGGTCGAGACGGCGCAGCTCGAGCTCCCGCCCACGCAGTACGTCGCCGCGGGCGTGGCGGTGAACAGCGCGGTGGTGGTGACGGCGATCTGGAAGTCGATCGGCTGGAGCCCGCGCGCGGTGCGGCCGACGTTCACGTCCACGATCCGCCGGATGAACACCTGGAAGTTCGCGGCGAGCTCCGCCTGCTTCGGATCCATGGACGGCGAGTCGTCGACGACGAAGAGGATGTCGGCGCTCGAGGTCTTCGGGAGCTCGACCCGCACGGATCCGGGCTGGAGCACGCAGCTCCCGATCGGGCTGAACTGGTACTCGTTGCAGCCCGCGAGGGAGACGAGGAGCAGCGCGGCGAGCGCGACGAGCGCGCCGAGGCGGAGGGACATGTATCGGGTTAGGGTCCGCTGCGGCGGCGGGCAACACCCGGCCCGTGCGCGCGCCACATCGTGGCGGGGGGACACTCGCTCCGCGTTCCCTGCGGGA
>JAHWYA010000090.1 GCA_020028115.1 Anaeromyxobacter sp. | reverse complement strand
GGCGCGCTCCTCTGGTGGGCGCTCCACCACGCCGGCATCCACGCCACCATCGCCGGCGTCGTGGTGGGGTTCGCGGTCCCGGCGCGCCCGCGCCGGCCGCTGCGCGAGGTGTTCCACGAGCTCTCCGTCCACGCGGGCGACCTCGCGCGCGCCGCCGCGGACGCGCAGCGCGACGACGCCGCGGCGAACGCCATCGAGGAGAAGCTCGAGGACCTCGAGTCGCCCCTCGGGCGGTTCGTCCACGCGCTCCACCCCTGGATCGCCTTCGGCGTCATGCCGCTCTTCGCGCTCGCGAACTCGGGCGTGAACGTGACCTCGATCGAGCCCTCCCGGCTCGCGGGCCCGGTCGCGGTCGGGACGGCGCTCGCGCTCTTCGCCGGGAAGCAGGCCGGGATCTTCCTGTTCACGCTCGCCGCCGTCCGGCTGGGCGTCGCCGGGATCCCGGGCGGCGCCTCGGCGGCGAAGCTCCTCGGCGTCTCGATCATCGCCGGGATCGGCTTCACGGTGGCGCTCTTCATCGCCGGGCTCGCCTACCCGGAGGCGCCGCGGCTCCTCGACGAGGCGAAGCTCGGGATCCTCGCGGGCTCCCTCGCCTCCGGGATCGCCGGCGCGCTGGTGCTGCGCGCGACGCCGGCGCTCACCCCTCGAGCACGATGAGGGCGTGGTTCCGCTTGCCCTTCTGGAGCATGACGTAGGCGCCGTGGAGGACGTCCGCGGCGCCGAGGGTCCGCTCCGGCGCGGCGACGGTCTCGCCGTTCACGAGGAAGCCCTTCCCCTGGATGCCGCGCCTCGCGTCGCCCTTCGAGCTCGCGAGGCCGCACCGCACGAGGGCGTCGAGGACCGAGAGCCCCTCGAGCTCCGCCCGCGGGACGCGCGCGACCGGCAGCTCCTGGGCGAGGACGCCGAGCACGTCGCGGCCCGCCGCGCGCAGGTCGGTGCCGCCGAACAGCAGCCTGCTCGCCTCGACCACGCTCCGCGCGACGTCGGCGCCGTGGACGCGGCTCGTCATCTCCGTCGCGAGGCGGCGCTGCGCGGGGCGCTTGCCGGGGTCGCGCGCCTGCTCCGCGAGGAGCGCCGCGACCTCCTCGATCGAGAAGAAGGTGAAGAACTTGAGGAGCCGCTCGACGTCGCGGTCGTCGGTGTTGAGCCAGAACTGGAAGAACTTGTAGGGCGAGGTCTTCGCCGGGTCGAGCCACACCGCGCCGGACTCGGTCTTCCCGAACTTCACGCCCGAGGCGGTGGTGAGGAGCGGGAAGGTGAGGCCGTGCGCGCTCGCCCCCTCCTTGCGCGAGATGAGCTCCGTCCCTGCGGTGATGTTCCCCCACTGGTCGGAGCCGCCCATCTGCAGCTCGCACCGCTCGGTCTTCCAGAGGTGCCAGAAGTCGAGGGCCTGGACGAGCATGTAGGTGAACTCGGTGTACGAGATCCCCGCCTCCATGCGGCCCTTCACCGAGTCCTTCGCGAGCATGTAGTTGACGGTGAAGTGCTTGCCGACGTCGCGCAGGAACTCCATCAGGCCGAGCGGGCGCAGCCAGTCCGCGTTGTTCCGGACCCGCGCCGCGTTCGTCCCCTCGAACGAGACGAACCGCTCGAGCTGGCCGCGGATGGCGGCGACGTTCCGGTCGATCTCCTGGACGGAGAGGACGGGCCGCTCGGTCCGCTTCCCCGACGGATCGCCGACCATGCCGGTGCCGCCCCCGACCACGATGATCGGGGTCCCGCCGCAGCGCTGCAGCCAGGCGAGCGACATGACGGCGAGGAGGTGGCCGACGTGGAGCGAGTCGGCGGTCGGGTCGAACCCCACGTAGCCGGTGAGCGGCCCCTGGGCGAGGCGGTCCTCGAGGCCGGGGGTGCGATCGTGGATGAGGCCGCGGGCGGCGAGCTCGGTGAGCAGCGTCGACGTCGTCATGGGGGGCGTACCTTAGCTCGGGCCGGCCCCGCGCCGGAACCCCTTCCCGACCACATACACCTCGTAGGAGGACTCCCGCGTCGCCTGCGGGCGGGCGACGTGGACCGACTCGAACCGCTCGCCGATCTCCTTCTTCAGCGCGGGGAACTCGCCGCCCATGAACACCTTCGCGACGAACGCGCCGCCGCGCTCGAGCGTCTCCGAGGCGACCCCGAGCGCCATCCGGACGAGCTCGAGCGACCGCTGCTCGTCCGTGATCTTGATGCCGATGGTCTTCGGCGCCATGTCGCTCGTGACGAGGTGGAAGCGGCCGGGGTGGAGCGCGCGGATCCGCTCGAGGGCGTCCGGCGCGAGGAGGTCGACGATCCCGGTCCGGACCCAGGCCTTGCCGAGGTTGCGGATGGGCTCGAGGTCGACGCCCACCGCCACCCCGGTCTCCCCGACGGCCTCGGCGAGGATCTGGAGGAACCCCCCGGGGGCCGCGCCGAGGTCGAGCACCGCGTGCCCCTTCCCGAGGAGCCGGTGCCGCTTCAGGAGCTCGTCGATCTTGAAGGCGGAGCGCGCGCGGAGCCCCGCCTTCTTGGCCTTCCGGTAATAGAAGTCCTTCGGGTCGTAGGGCTTCGCCATGGCGTGCGGTATCCTGCGCCTGTTCCCCGTCGTCAAGCCGACATGACGCGCTCGAAGATCCTCGCAATCTGCGGACCGGTGGCGGCGGCGGGCCTCGCCCTCACGGTGCAGGCCACGTTCCGCGTGAACGGCCGGACCCGCGACCTCGCCCAGGCGCGCGCGGACGTGGACGCGGCGGGCGCCTCGTTCGTCGCGACGCTCCAGGGCGAGCACGCGGAGCGGCAGCGGCTCCTGTTCGAGCGGCGGCGCACCCTCGCCATCGAGCTCGCGTCCGCCCGCCGCGACCGCCTGCTCGGTCTCCTCGTCGCCGCGGGCGCCGGGCTCGCCGGCGCGGCGCTCTCGGTGATGGGCCGCATCTCCTCGGAGATCGAGGAGGATCGCCGGCACGTCGGCGGCTGAGGCTTTCGAGGACCGCATCGGTCCTCCGGAAAGCCTGCGGGATTCCGGGGAGAAGCGCCTTTCCTCGACCGGAAGAGTCCGAATTTCGCGAGCAATATCGCAGGCGTGGGGTTGACTTCGAACGTGCGGACGTGGGATACGGCGGCACCGTTTCAGCCACCGCCCTCGCGGCGCGAAGAGAGGAAGAACCGAGATGGCCCTGAAGATTACCGAGGAGTGCATCAACTGCGGCGCCTGCGAGCCGGAGTGCCCGAACACCGCGATCGCCCAGGGTGACGACATCTACCTGATCGACGCCGCCAAGTGCACCGAGTGCAAGGGCGCGCACGACGCCCCGGCCTGCGCGGCCGTCTGCCCGGTCGACTGCTGCGTCGCCGCGTAACCGCACTCCTCCGCGGTTCGACAGGAACGCCCCGCCCGTGTCACCACGGCCGGGGCGTTCGCCGTTGTATGCTCTCGACCCTCGCGCCGGGAGCGCCCGGCCCCCGACGCACCCCGCAGCGAAGCGAACAGGAGATCCGCATGGCCACCGTCATCACCGAGGAGTGCATCAACTGCGGCGCGTGCGAGCCGGAGTGCCCGAACGGCGCCATCACGCAGGGCGATGACATCTACGTGATCGACCCGGCGCTCTGCACCGAGTGCGTGGGCTTCCACGACGCCGAGGCGTGCGCGGCGGTGTGTCCGGTGGACTGCTGCGTGCCCGATCCGGCGCGCACCGAGGACGAGGCGCAGAACTACGGGAAGCTCTCGAGGATCCACCCGGACAAGTCCTTCCCGGCCCTCGCCGACCTCCCGGCGAGCCTCTCGCGGTTCCGCAAGTAGCGGGCGACGCGTCGCCGAGATGACCGGCCGTTAAGATACGGCCATGGAACGGCTCCCCGGCGGACGCCTGGTCGCGCGCCTCCTCAAGAAGGAGGGGGTCGGGACCGTCTTCACGCTGTCCGGCCTGCACGTCGCGCCGATCTACGCGGGCTGCGTCGACGAGGGCGTGCGGCTCGTCGACACCCGCCACGAGCAGTCCGCCGCCCACGCGGCGGACGCGTGGGCGCGCCTCACCCGCGGCGCCGGCGTCGCGAACGCCTGGGCGGCGCAGAGCCCGCTCGTCCTCCTCGGCGGCGCGGCCCCGACCTTCAACCAGGGGCGCGGCTCGCTCCAGGAGATGCCGCAGGTCCCGCTCTTCCAGCCCATCACGAAGTGGGCGGACCGCGTGCCCTCGCCGGACCTCGTCCCGTCCTTCCTCGCGAAGGCGTTCCGGGTCGCGCGCGCCGGCCGGCCCGGGCCGGTGTTCCTCGAGCTGCCCTGGGACGTCCTCTCGAACGGCGCCGACGAGGCGCTCGCGGACGCGCAGACGCGCTACCGCACCGACGCGCGGTCGCCGGGCGATCCCGTGAAGGTCGAGGAGGCGCTCGCGCTGCTCGCCCGCGCAGAGCGGCCGGTGCTCATGGCGGGGTCGTCCATCTGGCGCGACGACGCGATCGCGGCGCTCGAGCGCTTCGCCTCGCGCGCCGGCATCCCCACCTTCCTGAACGGGATGGGGCGCGGGTGCCTGCCGCGGGAGCACCCCGCCTTCTTCGACCTCGCGCGCAAGGACGCGCTCGCGGCGGCCGACGTCGTGCTCGTCGTCGGCACCCCGCTCGACTTTCGGCTCGGCTACGGGACCGAGCCGACCTTCGCCGCGGGCGCGAAGGTGGTGCAGGTGGACGTCGACGCCACCGAGATCGGGCGGAACCGGCCCATCGACGTCGGCATCGTCGGCGACTCGCGCTCGGTGCTCGACGCGCTCGCGGCCGGCTGGCGCGGGAGCGTCGACGCGGGCTGGCCCCGGCGCCTCCGCGAGCAGGAGGCGGCGCGCCGCGAGCGCCAGCGCGTCCACGAGGAGAGCGACCAGCGCCCGATCCACCACTTCCGGCTCGCGAAGGCCCTCGACACCGTCGCGGCGCGCGCGGGCGACGTCACCTGGGTCGCGGACGGCGGGAACGTCGTCGCGGTCGCGGCGAAGGTGATCCGCGTCCCGGGCCCCGGCCGCTGGCTCGACCCCGGCCCGCTCGGGACGCTCGGGGTCGGCGCGCCCTTCGCCATCGCGGCGAAGCTGCTCGCGCCCGAGCGCCCCGTCTGCGTGATCCAGGGGGACGGCGCGTTCGGGCTGAACGGCATGGACTACGACACGGCGCTGCGGTTCAAGCTGCCGATGGTCGTCGTCGTGGGGAACGACGCGGCGTGGGGCCAGATCCTCGTGCCCCAGCGCGCGCTCTACGGCGAGGACCACGCGGTCGCGACGCGGCTCGCGCCGACGCGCTACGACCGGGTGATCGAGGCCCTCGGCGGCAAGGGCGAGCACGTCGAGGACCCCGCCGACCTCGTGCCGGCGCTCGAGCGGGCGTTCGCGTCGGGCACCGTCTACTGCGTGAACGTCGCGATCGACCCCGAGGCCGCCGCGTCGAGCGGCGCCGCCGGCTACGCCATCTGACCCACACGGAGGAAGTCATGCCCACCCCGAAGCTGAAGCTCGACCGCGCGAGGACCGCCGTCCTCGTCGTCGACATCCAGTCGCGCCTCACCCCGGCCATGCCCCCCGAGACGCTCGCGCGGGTCGTGAAGTACACCCGCGCCCTCGCCGGTGCCGCGAAGGAGCTCGGGCTGCCGATCCTCGCGACCGAGCAGTACCCGAAGGGGCTCGGGCCGCTGCTGCCCGAGGTGCGCGAGGTGCTCCCCTCGCCGCCGCTCGAGAAGGTCCACTTCTCCTGCGGCGCCGATCCGGCCTTCGCAGCCGCGCTCGAGAAGACCGGCCGCCGGCAGATCGTGGTCTGCGGGATGGAGACCCACGTCTGCGTGTTCCAGACGGTGCGCGACCTCGTGGCGATGGGCTACGAGGTTCACGTCTGCGCCGACGCCGTGTCGTCGCGGACCGAGGAGCACCGGCAGGTCGGGCTCGAGCTCTGCCGCGAGGCGGGCGCCGTCGTGACGACGGCGGAGACCGCCATCTTCGACCTCCTCCACCGCGCCGCGACCGACGAGTTCAAGAAGGTCTCTCCGCTACTGAAGTAGGGGGGGACACTCGCCGCGCCTCCGCGCGGCTCGCGCCCCCCCTACACCCCCCGCTCGCTCGAGATCCGTACCCGCGGCGAAGCCGCGCTCATCGTTGGGGGCCCCCTGAGGGGCCGGGGCAGCCTCATCCGGCTGCCCCTGCGCTCGCCTCGGCCCCTGCGCTCGCCTCGGCCACTGCCCGCGCCGCGCGCCGCGCTTGCAGGAGCGACGCGGCGACCCCGATCCCGAGGATCGCGAGGACGATCCCGAGCGAGGCCGCGGGGTGGATCTGCACGACGTCGACGAGCGTCATCTTGGCCCCGACGAACAGCAGGACCACCGCCAGCGAGGGCTTGAGGTACCTGAACTTCTCGACCACGCCGGCGAGGAGGAAGTAGAGCGACCTGAGGCCCAGGATCGCGAAGATGTTGGAGGTGAAGACGACGAACGGGTTCTGCGTCACCGCGAAGATCGCGGGGATCGAGTCGACGGCGAAGATGACGTCGGTGAACTCGATGAGGACGAGCGCGAAGAAGAGCGGCGTCGCGACCCGCCGCCCGCGCTCCGCCGTGAAGAAGCGGTGCCCGTCGAGGCGCGGCGTGCCGGGCACGACGCGCGTGAGGAGCCGGAACGGCGCGCTCTGCTCGGGGTGCGGCGCCGCCCCGCGCGAGAGGAGCAGCTTCACCCCGGTGAGCACGAGGAAGCCGCCGAAGACGTAGATCACCCAGTGGAAGCGGTGGAGGAGCGCCGCGCCGCCCCAGATCATCGCGCCGCGCAGCACGAGCGCCGTGAGGATGCCCCAGAACAGCACGCGGTGCTGGTAGAGCGCCGGGATCCCGAGGGCCCCGAAGATCACCACGAACACGAAGATGTTGTCGACCGAGAGCGACTTCTCGATCACGTAGCCGGTGAGGAACTCGAGGCCCGCGCCCGAGCCGTGC
>JAHWYA010000571.1 GCA_020028115.1 Anaeromyxobacter sp. | reverse complement strand
CGCCGACGGGGCCGCGCCGGTGCGGAGCAGCGCCTCGGCCGCCTCGACCCGCACCGCCCCGCGGGAGGGCGCCGGCGCCCGCTCGTCGTTCGCGACCGGCCAGTCGAGCTTCTCGGAGAGGAACTCGTCCATCTTCTCGTCGACGATCTGGACGCGGAACGGCATCTCCTCGCCCTTTCCGCCGCGCCGGAGCTCGACCTCCATCGCCGCCGACTTCGTGTCGCCCGGCTTGATCGCGCCGAGGACGTCGCGCCCCTTCTTGATGAAGAGCTTCTCGTCGCCGAGGTTCTTGAGGGTGACGTAGGTCTTCTCGCCCGCCGCGCCGGTGCCGACGTTCTTCACGTCCACCCGGACGGTGAACGTCTCGCCCCGCTGCGCGAGGCCGTCGCCGTTCCCGCCCGCCTTGTCGTCGAGCTGGACCGAGAACGCGAACGCCGGCTTCGCGATCTCCACGACGCCGAAGCTCGTCACCACCTCGGGCGGCGCCTTGCCGGCGTCGTCCTCGAAGTGGAGCGTCACCTGGTCGCGGCGGCTGTCGGTGCCCTTCGGGATCTTCACCGGGATCGACCAGGTCCGCCGCTCGCCGGGGCGGACGACCCCGAAGACGAACTCGCGCCGGTCGAGCAGCGCGTTCTTCTCCGCGACCGTCCAGGCGCGCAGCCGCTTGAACGGCGCGTCCCCGCGGTTCTCGATCGTCACGGTCCAGGGCACCGTCTCCCCGGCGCGGAAGTCCTTGCCGATCGGCGGCGTGACGGTGACGGCGCCCCTCGGCGACCCCGCGACCTGCCCGTCGGTCCAGTCGACGCCGAGCTCGCCGAAGCGCTTGGTGAGCCGCGCCTCCTCCTGGTCGTGCCGCTGCGCGACGAGCGCCTTCGCGCCCTCGAGCATCCGCGCGCGGTCGGCGTGCGGCGCCTTCTTGAGGAGCTCGCGGGCGAAGCGGACCTGGTAGTCCTCGACGAACTTGTCGGGGTCCGCCTCGGCGTCCTCGTCCTCCTGCTGCTCGGGGGTGAGCTCGAGGCCGGCGTGGCCCGCGGCGGCGGCCGCGGAGCCCTCCTCCTTGCTCTCGCGCTTCAGCGCCTTCGCGACCTCGTCCTCCTTCTCGTCGAGGAGGTAGCGGAGCTCGAGCGGCGCCTTCTCCACCCGCTTCTTCTTCGGCTCCGGGGCCTGCGCGCCGGCGCCCGCGCCCGCGGGGCCGCCCGCCGGGTTCGAGAAGTGCGCGTCGAGGTCCGCCTCGCCCATCGAGCGCGGCGGGGCGAAGTAGTTCACCTGGTCCTTGAGGGCGCGGCCCGGGAGGAGCAGCACGTCCGGCGTGATCCCGACCTCCTGGATCGAGATGTCACCCGGGGTGAGGTACTGGGCGATGGTGAGCTTGAGCGCCGCCTCCTCGCCCTGCTTCCCGGGCTCCGCGAAGTCGTGCAGCACCTGGACCGAGCCCTTGCCGAAGGTCTGGCGGCCGATCACGAGGGCGCGGTTGTTGTTCTTCAGGGCGCCCGCGACGATCTCGCTCGCGGACGCGGAGCTGTTGTTCACGATGACCACGAGCGGCAGGCGGTTCAGGTCGGTCGACTCCGCCGACGCGTCCTTCACCTCGTTGATCCGCTGCTTGTCGCCGCCGCCGACGGTCTTCACGATGACGCCTTCGGAGAGGAAGAGGTCGGAGACCTGGATCGCCTGCTCGAGCAGGCCGCCCGGGTTGCCGCGGAGGTCGAGGACGAGGCCCTGGAGGTTCCCGCCCGCCTCCTGCATCTGCCGCTGGATGGTCGAGGAGAGGTCGCGCGTGGTGTTGGCGGAGAACTGCGAGAGCTTCACGTAGCCGACGTTGCCCTCGAGCAGCTGCGCCTGCGGGACGGTCTCGACCTGGATCACCTCGCGGGTGAGGTGGAGCCGCTTCGCCTCGGGCCACGCGGCGCGCCCGATCGTGATCGACACCTTCGTCTGCGGCTTGCCGCGGAGCCGGTCCACGGCGTCCTGCAGGTCCATGTTGATCGTGGACTGCTCCTCGATCTTCTGGATGACGTCCTTCGCCTTCACGCCCGCGCGCTGCGCCGGCGTCCCCTTCAGCACCTTCACGACGGTGAGGTTCCCGTCGCGCATCGCGATGACGAAGCCGAGCCCGCCGAACTCGCCGCGGGTCTGCAGCTTCATCTCCTTGAAGAACTTGGGCTCGAGCAGGATCGTGTGCGGGTCGAGCGTCTGGAGCATGCCGTTCACGGCGGCGTACTCGATCTGCTTCAGCTCCTTGTGCGCGACGAGGTGCTCCTGGATGAACCCCATCGCCTCGCCGAGCACCGTCCGGATCTTCCAGATCGAGTCGACGCCGGAGATGTCGAGCTCGCGGGTCGCCGCGCCGACCGTCAGCGTGAGCTTCGGCGACTTCGCGTCGCCCTGGACCATGACCTCGGCGACCGTCTTCTCGACGGACTCGAGCGCGGAGACGACCATCCTCTTCGCGTCGAAGCGCGACGGGTCGACGTAGTTGTCCTTCACCGACAGGATGACCCGGGACAGGATCGGGAGCCGGTCGAGCCGGTACTCGCCGGTCTCGTCCGCCTTCGCGTGGACGGG
>JAHWYA010000570.1 GCA_020028115.1 Anaeromyxobacter sp. | reverse complement strand
GGGACCGTCCGCGCCCGCCGCGGAGGCCGCCGCCTGCGCGGCCAGCTCGGCCTCGGACGCGGAGAGGACGCGCTCCGCGTCGAGGAGCAGCACGAAGCCCTTCCCGACCTTGCCCATGCCGGTCAGGTAGTCGATGCGGACGTTCGTCCCGAACGAGGGCGGCGGCTCGATCGCGTCGGCGGGGAGGTCCAGCACCTCGTTCACCGCGTCGGCGAGCACGCCGAGCGTGAGCCGCTCGGCGCCCAGCGACGCCTCCACGACGAGGATGCAGGTCCGCTTCGACGGGACCGTCTCGCCGCGACCGAACTTCACCGCGAGATCGACGACCGGCACCACCTGCCCGCGCACGTTGATGACGCCGCGGATGGACGCCGGGGTGCCCGGGACGCTGGTCGTGTCCTCGTGCTGCAGGATCTCCTTCACGGTGAGGATCGGCAGGCCGTAGTCGGTCCCGGCGATGGTGAACGAGAGGTACTGCGGCGCCTTCACGTCGGTTTCGATCGCCATGGGTACACCCTAGAACTTTCTGAAGCCGCCGTCGCCGTGCGCGCCGTTGACCTTCTTCTCCGGGAGGGCGGCCTTCGCCGGCCGCGCAGGGGCCTGCGCGACCGCGCCGGCGTGCGGCAGGGCGGGCGCCTTCGGGTGCGGGGCGTGGAAGCGGTGCTGCGCGGAGACCTGCTCGGAGAGGGCGAAGAACGCCATGAGCTGCTGCAGGCTCTCCGACTGCGAGGCCATCTCCTCCGCCGTCGACGAGAGCTCCTCCGCCGCCGACGCGTTCCGCTGCGTCACCTGGTCGACCGTCCCCATCGCCTTCGACACCTGCGAGACGCCCGCCGACTGCTCCGCAGACGCCGCCGCCACCTCCTGCACGAGGTCCGCCGTCTTCCGGATCACCGGCACGAGCTCCACGATGAGCTGCCCGGACCGCTCCGCGACCTTCACCGACGACCCCGCGAGCGCGCCGATCTCCTTCGCCGCCTTCTGCGCGCGCTCCGCGAGCTTGCGGACCTCCGTCGCCACGACCGCGAAGCCCTTCCCGTGCTCGCCCGCCCGCGCCGCCTCGATCGCCGCGTTCAGCGCGAGCAGGTTCGTCTGGTACGCGATCTCCTCGATGATCCCGATCTTCTCGGCGATCGACTTCATCGCCCCGACCGTCTCCTGCACCGACTTCCCGCCCTCCTCCGCGTTCCTCGCGCCCTCCTTCGCCATCGACTCGGTCTGCCGCGAGTTCTCGGCGTTCTGCGTGATCGACGCGCTCATCTCCTCGAGCGACGACGTCGTCTCCTCCACGCTCGCCGCCTGCTCCCCGGTCCCCTGCGACAGCGTCTGCGCCGTCGCCGAGACCTGCGCCGACGCCCCCGCGAGCGCGTCCGCGCCGCTCCGGACCTCCCCGATCACGCCCCCGAGCTTCTCGACCATCTGCCGCACGGACGCCTGGACCCGCGCGATCTCGTCCTCGCCCACGGCCGAGACCACGGTGCGGAGGTCGCCGGACGCGACGCGGTCGGCGACGCCCACGAGCTCAGCGAGCGGGACGGTGATGGACCGCACGAGGGGGATCGCGAAGGCGATCGCGAGCACGATCGCGGCGAGGAGGAGGCCGATCGTGACCCCCCGGCTCGAATGGAAGACCTCGTCCTGGTGCAAGGCCGCGGCGTCGATCCCGTTCGCCGCCGCCTGCGTGAGCCCGTCGGTGGTCTCCTCCAGCCGGTCGAGGAGCGGGTCGAGCTCCTGCTCCATCGCCGCCTGGGCGCGATCGCGCTCGCCGGCCGCGACGAGCCGCTCGACGCCGCGGAAGCGCGGCTCCGCGTCGGCGACGAGCCGCTTCGCGTCCGCCGCGCCCTTGCGTGTCGCCTCGTCCGGCGCGAGCGCGTCGAGCCGCCCGAGCGCGTCCTCGGCGGCCCGGCGGCTCCGCTCGAACCGGTCGACCGCCTTCGCCACCTCGGCCGGCCCGCGGGCGAGGAGGAGCTCGTCGCCGCCGCGCGACATCTCCATCGCGCCGTCCGCGACACCCTGCAGCGCCCGGGCGCGCGCCCAGAGCCTCTTCGTGATGTGGTCGGTCACCTCGTCCATCTCGCCCATCGCGCGGACGCCGAGGAACCCGACCGCCGCCATGAAGCCGACGAGTGCGAACGTGCCGAGCACGAGGCGCGCACCGATCCGGATCTTGCGCATGTTTGCGTCCCCTGCGTGGAAGCGCCGCCTGGCGCCCTCAGCCACGCACGGATCCGCTCCTGCACGTACGACGCCGCCACGCTTGCGACGGAATGTCGCGCACTTGCACGATTTTTCTCTCGCTTCAACGGACGGTTAACCTCCCGGTGAACCTCCCCGGCCCCGGGGCGGTTCGCACCCCCGGGGTCAGCCGGGACGGCCGGCACGGCGCGCCGGGTCAGACCCCGGGCCCTCATCGCCGGTGACCGAAAGCGCGCGGCCCCGGGCGCGAGGCGTCCCGGGGCCGTGGACCGGCGGGAGGGAGCCGGGACGTCAGCGCTGCGCGGGGGTCTCCGAGGGAGCAGCGTCCGGCTGCGCGACGGGACCGTCCGCGCCCGCCGCGGAGGCCGCC
>JAHWYA010000569.1 GCA_020028115.1 Anaeromyxobacter sp. | reverse complement strand
CTCGAGCGCCCGGGCGATGACCGCCTTGACGCCCACGAGCACGTTCCGGGTCTGTTCCTTGAAGCCCAGGAGCGCGGCGTCGGCCTCCTCGCCCTCGTGGATGCGCACGGCAGGCCCCGCCTCGAAGCTCGAGTAGTGGATCGACGGCATGAACTTCTGCGAGAAGAACGCCCGCATCGTCTGGCGGACGGTGTCCGTGGAGGTGACGCGCGTGATGCCGAGGCGGTGGGCGGCCTCCGTCGCCACGGTCGACTTCCCCGTCCCCGTCGCGCCGCCGACCAGGAGGACGATCGGCAGGTCGAGCTCCCTCATGGCCTGGAGCAGCCTCAGCAGCCTGACGGCTTCGTCGCCCTCGTGCTCGGCCAGTACGGTCGCGGCGACGTCGTGGAGGCGCTCTGCACCCACGGCCTCCTCCTCGCGGCCCTTGACCAGCTCGCGCTCGATCAGGCGCGCCAGCTCGTAGGCGCGCTCCGGCTTGATCCCGGTTCCCATGAGCGTCTTCGCCATGAGCCCCTTGGAGTACGGGAGGCTGCCGTCCTCGGAGAGGAGCGCCTCGGGCGGCCTGCGATCGCCGCTCATGGGCCAACCTCTGGCCTATGAGCGTGGGGAGGGTGTGTGAGGGAACCGGGAGGTTCCCTCACCGTCTCGAAGAAGATGGCATGAGTGGGACCTCCTCGGCTCAGACGCGTCACGCTTGACGGGTCAACCTGGAGCTCGAGGAGGTCCTGATGTCGATCGTATGCGGGTTTGACGTCCATCGCGCGCAGATCACCTTTGACCTCGTTGACCAGCGCTCGGGCGAGGTGCGCGTGGGCCGGATCGAGCCGGCGACCCGAGAGGGGCTGCGCAGTTGGCTGGCCGGGCTCGATGCCTCGCGCCTGCGTGTGGCGCTCGAGGCGACCACGGGCTGGCGCTTCGTCGTCGAGGAGCTCGAGCGAGCGGGAGCGCGGGCGCAGCTCGCCGAGCCGGCCGAGACTCGCGCTCTGCGGGGGCCGAAGCGACGGGCGAAGACCGACCGAGCCGACGCGCGCCATCTGCGTGAGCTGCTTGCACGCGAGGCGATCCCCGAATCGTGGATCCCGCCCGAGCACCTGCAGGAGTTGCGGGCGCTCGTACGCCTGCGTCACTCCCTCGCCGCCGAGCGACGTGTCTGGCTGCAACGCGTGCAGGCGCAGATCTTCCACCAGGGTGCCCCGCCCGTCCGCGGTCGTCTGCTCGGTCCCGGCGGGGCGGCCTCGACCGCTCCGCTCTCGCCTGCAGGGCGCGATCTCGTCGCCTGCGCCGAGCGTGTCTGCGCGACCCTCGAGCGCGAGCTCGCCGAGCTCGACGGAAGGCTGCGGGTGTGGGCGCGCGCTCATCCCGCCTGTCGGGCGCTGCGGAAGCTGTACGGCGTGGGGCCAATCATCGCTGTCACCTTGTATGCGGAGATCGGCGATCCGCGCCGGCTCGGCTCCTCGCGCAAGCTCGTACGCCTCGCAGGACTCGACGTCACCGTCAGCGAGTCGGCCGACAAGCGCTCTCCCGGCCGGCTCTCCCGTCAGGGGGCGCCCGTCCTGCGCTGGGCCGCGTACGAAGCCGCCCTTAGTGCCAGCCGCGCCGCTTCCCCTGACCGCCGCGATTACCAGCTCCTGCGCGAGCGGATGGGTCACGGCCGCGCCACCCTCACCATCGCGCGCAAGATCCTGCGCCGCGCCCACCACCTCTTGGTCTCCGTCGGCGACGACCTGCTGCGGCCCCTCCCCGAGCACTAGACGAGATCCTCCGTGACCGCGCTGCGCCAGCGTCCATCGCTCAGCCGATGCGCCGCACACCAAAGCTCCGGCCCGCTCCCGCAAGCCCCCCGCCCTGCATATGTCGAACTCAGGGCCGAAAAAGACCGAGCGGCCGGACACGCCCCTCGCGGCGTCCCGATCACCCATCACGTCGCCGACCTCGAGTCGAGCACCAAGGTAAGGCAGGGCCCGCGCGCAGCACGACCCAGGCGAGCCGCCCATTGACGAACCACCACCCACTCAGGTAAGGGGGCACGCGGGGGAAACATGGTTTCCCCCGCGGGAGCGAGCCGAAGGCGAGGGACGGTCACACCGAGTGGCCGTCCACCCGCCAGACCGGGCCCTGCGTGAAGGCGGAGCGCGTGTCGGCGAGGACGCGGAGCGGCCGGACGCGGCCGGTGAGCCCCTCCTCGTCGAGCCGCTCGAGGGCGCGGCGGGCCATGCTCGAGGCGACGCCGTAGCCCGCGCTGCTCGCGCAGCGGAAGCGGAACGTCGCAGGCCCGCCGGCGCGGGACGGATTGACAGGCGCGAGGAGGAGCGCGCCGCGCTCGAGGTGGTCCGAGGAGTCGAGCTCGACCTCGGCGTAGAGGTCCGACCAGCCGGGCGGGAGGCGGCCGAGGAGCGCGTCCCACGACGCGACGAGCGTCGTCCGGGGCTCGCGCGTCCGCTCGGGCGCCCGCGCCTCCACGGGGGCCGCCTCGTGGCCGCCGAGGCGGATCCGGCCGCGGATCCCCTCGGCGTCGAGCCGGGAGACCACCCGGCGCGCAAGCTCGGGCGTGGCGCCCTCGCGGCGGCC
>JAHWYA010000089.1 GCA_020028115.1 Anaeromyxobacter sp. | reverse complement strand
GCTGCCGGGCGTCGCGGGGGCCGTCGCCCAGGCGACGCCGGGCGAGCGCGCCGTCGCGGCGGAGCAGGCGCGCGGCGTGAAGCAGGCGGTCGACAAGCTCGCCGGGAGCCTCGAGCGGCTCGAGGAGCTCGTCGGCAAGGTGAGCGAGGGGAAGAGCGTCGCCGGGCGGCTCCTCGTCGACGAGCGGCTCGGGCGGAAGGTCGGGAACGCGGCGGAGGAGCTCGCGGACCAGCTCGACCGCGTCTTCAAGCTGCAGGTGCAGATCCAGCTCCGGTCGGAGTGGCTCCTGAACCAGTCCGGGGCGAAGACCTACTTCGGCGCGCGGCTGCTGCCGCGGCCGGACAAGTACTACCTGCTCGAGATCGTGTCCGATCCGCGGGGCGTGGACTCGGTCAAGTCCGAGACCATCACGACGCACGACCCGACCCGGACCCCGCCCGACACGACCACGGTCTCGACGAAGTCGACCCACGAGGACCGGCTCACCTTCACGCTCCAGATCGCGAAGCGCTACGGGCCGCTCACCTTCCGCGTCGGCGTCATCGAGAGCTCCGGCGGCATCGGGAGCGACCTGCACCTGTTCCGCGACACGCTGCAGCTCTCGGTCTCGGTGTACCAGTTCTCGCGCCCGTACCAGGACGTCTTCCCGCGCGCGAAGATCTACGTGAACTACTACCTGTTCCAGCACTTCTTCGTCACCGCCGGCGCGGACGACTTCCTGAACAGCTGGCGCTCGGGGCGGTACCCGGGTGGCCCGAAGTTCACGGTCGGGAACGATGCCTTCTTCGGCGCGGGGCTCTTCTTCACGGACGACGACCTGAAGACGCTCCTCGGCGCCGGGGCCGGCAGCGCGATCCCCAGCGGCGGGTAGCCGTGGCGAGCGCAGGTGCAGCCGGGTGAGGCTGCACCGGCCCCTCAGGGGGCCCCCAGAGATGAGCGCGGCTTCGCCGCGGGTACTGATCTCGAGCGAGCGGGGCCCCCAGCATCGCGCAGCGATGCGAGCTCGATGTCGGGGGGCGCGAGCCGAGGCGAGTGCCCCCCCGCTTTAAGGAAAGTCGCGGCGCGCCCAGGCGGCGCCGCCGCGCTGGTCGCGGACGATCGTCCACATCGAGAACGGCCCCGCCGGCCGGATGAAGTCCACGAGGATGCCCGTCGCGTTGCCGATCCCGCCCTCGTCGGGGAACTCGCCGGCGCTGACGTACCACTGCCACTGGTAGTCCTCGCGCGAGCCTTTCGGGCCTTTGGCGTCGCAGACGTTGATCTCCTGCCCGGTGTCCCCCTGGCCGCAGAGGACGATCCGGCCGCCCGGCAGCGCGTCGCCCGAGGCGAGCGGAGTCCCGCCGGTGCAGGCGTCGGGGTCGGTCGCCCCGAGGCGCACGCTCTGGACGGCGGGGTTCAGGTTCAGGTTGTAGAGCGTCGCCACGTTGTACGGATCGCCGCTGTAGATCTCCGGCAGCCCCTGGTCCGCGATCGCCTGCAGGCTCGTGATCCGGACCCGCTTCAGCGCCGCCTGCGGCCGGACGCCGGGAGCCTCCACCACGGCGATCACGTCGAGGTCGGTGTAGAGCCGGCACGCGAACGCCGGCTGGCTGACGGCGGGGCCGAGGCGGAAGTCGAGCGCGTCCTCGAGCGTCGTCACCGTGGCGGGGTCGGTGAGCGGCAACGTCGCGCTCGCGACGAGGTCGGGGTCCCCCCCCGCCGCCGGGTAGACCGTCGAGCCGATCGGCACGATGCTGCGGTCTCTCGCGAGCCGCGACGGGTCGTCCAGGAACGAGCGGTCCGCGCAGGGCGTCGTCGCCTCGCTCGCCGCCGGCAGGCACCCGAACCACGACACCCTCGTCCCGGAGCGGGGCCGCGCGACGAGCGCCTCGAGGACGACCGTCTCCCCTGGGGCGACGTCGGCCGTCGCAGGGGTGCCCTGCACGCGATCGCGGACGGCGAGGATCCGCACGTCGTTCACCCGGTACTGCGGCTCGAACCCCGTGTTGCAGGCGGCGAGGAGCAGGGCGGCTGCGAGGAGGAGGGTACGGGTCACGGCGGTCACCACTCGGCCCGGAAGCCCAGCGAGGGGAAGACGGGGATCGAGGGCACGATCACCGTCTGGCTGCAGTCGAAGTTGCGGAACCGGAACTCGGCGTTCTCGCGGTTCGTCACGTTCTGCACGTCGAGGTACATGGAGAACATCCAGGACTCGAACACCCAGCGCTTGTCCACGCGGGCGTCCGCCTGGAAGAACCCGGGCAGGCGGCGCGACAGCGGCGCGCCGGGGATGCACTGCCACCGGCCCGTGTCGGCGTCGAGGATCGCACCGACGAACGGCGTGTACGGGTTCCCGCTGACGGCGCGGACGCGCGTGCCGACGATCCACTCCCGCGGCAGCCGGTAGGAGAGGACGAGCGCCACGACGTGGGTCTGGTCGAGCCCGAACAGGCGCCACTGGGGGTAGCGGGGGTCGGTCGGGTCGTCCTGCCTGAGGCTCCGGGACCAGGTCCAGGAGATCCAGCCGAACAGCCCCTGCGCGAACTCGCGGCGCGCGAGGAGCTCGAGCCCGATCGTCTCGCCGTGCCCCCCGTTCGAGAGCTTCAGCAGCCGGCCGTCCGGGTCGACGGCGCGGGTCGCGACGACGAGCGACCACAGCTCCTTGTAGTACCCGGTGAGCTCGACCTTCGAGGACCACGGGAGGTCCCGCCGGACGCCGAGCGAGAGGTGCAGGCCCCGCTCCGCGGCGAGGTCGGGGTTGCCGAACACCCGGCTCGTCTCCTCCGGATCCGGCGCCGAGCCGAAGAGCCCCGCGGCGGCGACGAGCGTCGTGCCGGGCACGAGGTCGTAGAACGCGGAGGCGCGCGGGTCGACCCACGCCTTCGTCACGCCGAAGCGCTCCTCCGCGTCGACGCGCAGCCCACCGACGAGGCGGAGCCGGGGCAGCGCGCGCCAGTCCGCCTCGACCCACGCCGCGGGGGAGAGCCACCAGCCGTCGCCGGTCTCGCCGACCGTGGTGGGCTGGTCGGAGAACGGATCGCTCACGGACCCGGGCGACTCGACCGGCGGCGCGTACACCGAGAAGGAGAGGCGGTTCGCGAGGGTGTCCACGCCCGCCTCGAGCCGGAGCTGGGGCGAGAGCCGGTACGACAGCCGGTCGCGGAGCGTGATCGAGGCGACCTCGGTGAGCAGGCCGAAGGAGTCGCCGGAGAGGACGTCGAAGCTGTTGCGGCCGGCGGCGAGGACGAGCTCGTTCGTCGCGGCGCCCAGCGGGAGCCGGTGGCTCACCCCGATCCGCCAGAACACGGTCGAGAGGTAGAAGCTCGGGCGGCCGGGGGCGTCGGCCGCCCGCACGAACTCGAGCTTGTCGTCGGAGCCGTACGCGAAGACGCTGCCCAGGCCCCCGAGGACGGGGTAGGTGAGCTTCGTCTGCCAGTCGTAGTAGCGCGGCGCGACGCGGAGGTCGTTCGCGGCGTCGGGGTTGATGCGGGGCAGCGCGACCGCGAGGACCGCGTCGATCCAGCTCCGGCGGAGCGCGGCATACGCGGACCCCTTCCCGACCGGGCCCTCGATCTCGAGGCGGCCGTCGAAGAGGTCGATCTGCGCCGCGCCGTGCCACTCGCGCTTCGGCTCGCGGGTGCGCAGCTCCACCGCGCCGCCGAGCCCGCGGCCGAACCGGCTCGCGTAGTTGCCGGGGAAGAAGTCGAGGGCCTCCACCACGTCGGCGTTCACCGTCGAGGTGAGGCCGCCGAAGTGGAAGAGCTGCGGGATGGGGACCCCGTCCACGTACACGACCGTCTCGTTCGGCTCCGAGCCGCGGACGATCAGGAGGCCGATGCCGAACGGGCTCCGCGCGACGCCGGGGAGCGTCTGGATGACCTTGAGCGTGTCGCCCTGCGTCCCCGGGATCGTCCGCACCTCCTCGGTCGTGAGCGTGCGGACCGTCACCTCGGTCCGCTCGCGGTCGCCCCGCACCACCGCCTCGTAGGGATCGTAGTGCCGGCGCGAGATCCGGTACTCGACCACCCGGACCTTCCCCTGCTCCAGCTTCTCGTTCACGACGAATGACGCGTGCTCGGGCGACGCGACGCGGACGACGACGACCCCGGGCGCGACGCCGCGCAGCGCGAAGCGGCCGTCCGCGCCGGTCTCGACGGAGACCCCCTCCGCCTCGACGGTCGCGCCGGCGACCGGGGAGCGCGTGCCCCGCTCGACGACGCGGCCCTCGAGCACCACCGGCTGCTCCGCGGGGACCGCCGGCTGCTCGCGCTTCAGGACGAAGTCGTAGCGGTACTCGATCTCGACGGCGGCGGGCTTCCCGTCGATCTCGGCGGGGCGGAAGCGGAACTGCGCGACCGCGTGGAGCGCCGCGGGTCCGAAGCCCGGGTGCGGGCCGGGGTCCGCGACGCGCGCCTCGCGCACCTCGCCGTCCTCCCCGATGACGACCGCGAGGACCACCGATCCCTGGATCCTGGCCGCCACGGCGTCCGCCGGGTACTCGGCCGGGACGAACTCCAAAAGCTCGGGGGGGCGCGTCAGGGTCCCGGGAGGCGGGGCCTCCCCGGAAGCGAGCAGGCTCCCGAGGAGCAGCGCGAGAATCCTCATGGGCTGGGCCGGATCTTACGGTCAGACGCCCGCTGCGCCTATACACTTTCGAACGGAACGTCACGCCATGAACAAGTGGGTCAAGCTCGCCGTGCTCGTCGTCGCCGCGATCGTCGTGACGCAGCTGCTCGTGCAGCGCGCCGCGCCGCCGCGAGCCCCGGGCGACCCCGCGCCGCCGCTCGCGCTCGCCGACCTCTCCGGGGCCCCGGTGGACGTCGCGAAGCTCCGTGGCAAGGTCGTCGCGGTGAACTTCTGGGCGACCTGGTGCCCGCCCTGCCGCGAGGAGCTCCCGGAGCTCGCGGAGTTCTGGCGCGAGCACCGCGGCCGCTGCTTCGAGCTCGTCGGCGTGGCGGAGGAGTCGGCGCGCGAGGACGTCGTGCGCATGGCCGCCTCCATCCCGTACCCGGTCGTTCTCGACGAGCGGGCGGAGGCCCTGACGCCCTGGGGCGTCTCCGGGTACCCGGTCACCTACGTGCTCGACACGGAGGGGAACGTGCGCCGGGTGTTCACGGGGGGCGTGAACAAGCGGGACCTGGAGGAGGCGGTGAAGCCCCTCCTGCCCGCGACCTGCCCCGCGAGCTGAGCTGCTGCTGCCAGCGGCGGGGAATGCTGCTAGATCCGGGGCGTGCCACGCCCCGCATGCCCCGTCTGCGGAAAGCCGGTCGCCCCGCGGCCCGAGAACCGCTCCGCCCCGTTCTGCTCCGACCGCTGCCGCCTCGTCGATCTCGCGAAGTGGCTCGGGGAGGAGTACCGGATCCCCGGCCCGCGGCCGGGTGACGGGGTGGACTCGCCGCCCCCCGGCTCAGAGGAGGACGAACGATGAAGCCGATCATGTACCTCGTGCGCGCGCTGCCCGGGCAGGACCTCGAGCCGCTGCGGCCGTTCGTCGACCTCCGCGGCGGCGAGCAGACCGCGCCGCCCCGGGAGCGGCTCGTCGAGGAGGCGCGCGGCGCGACGATCCTCGCCCCGACCTACATCGACCGGGTGGACGGCCCGCTCCTCGACGCGCTCCCGTCGGTGCGGCACGTCGCGTCGTACGGCGTCGGCGTGAACCACCTCGACCTCGACGCCTGCCGCGCGCGCAAGGTCCTCGTCACGAACACGCCTGGCGTCCTCACCGACGCCACGGCGGACCACGCGATCGCGCTGCTCCTCGCGGCGGCGCGGCGGGTGGCGGAGGGCGATCGCCTCGTCCGGGCCGGCGGCTGGCGCGCGGTCGACCCCGCGTTCATGCTCGGGACCGAGGTCACCGGGAAGACGCTCGGCGTCGTCGGGTTCGGGCGGATCGGGCAGGCGGTGGCGCGGCGCGCGCTCGGGTTCCGGATGCGCGTCCTGTACACGAGCCCGCGCGCGGCGGACTTCCCCGACGCGCGGCAGGTGGACCTCGACACGCTGCTCCGCGAGAGCGACTTCGTCTCGCTGCACTGCCCGCTCACGGCGGACACGGACAACCTCCTGTCGCAGGCGCGGATCGCGCGGATGAAGCGAGGCGCCATCGTCGTGAACACCGCCCGCGGCGCGGTGGTGGACGACGCGGCGCTGGCGGCGGCCCTCGCGAGCGGGCAGATCGGCGCCGCCGGGCTCGACGTGTTCCGCGACGAGCCACGCGTCCCGCAGGCCTACGCCGGCCTGGAGAACGTCGTCCTGACGCCGCACCTCGGCTCCGGGACCCGCGAGACGCGCGCCGCGATGGCGCGGCTCGTCCTCGAGGACGCCCTGCGGTTCGCGAAGGGCGAGCCGCCGCGCCACCCCGTCCCGTAGTCCCCGGAGAGCGGGACGAGCGGGCGCCCGGCGGCCCTGCCGCTTCCTCGGCGGGCGTGGCGCGTGCTATGAGCCGCCGCGCACATGGGCCTCGTCGACCTGCACTCCCACCTCCTGTGGGCCATCGACGACGGCTGCGAGACGCCCGGGGAGACCCTCGAGGCCGCGCGGCTCCTCGTGGGCCTCGGGTTCAGCGACGCCGCCCCGAGCCCGCACGCGGTCGCGGGCCTCCCCTCCGGCGATCCCGCCCGCACCACCGCCCGCCTCGCCGACGCGCGCGCCCTCCTGCGCGCCGAGGGGGTCGCCCTCGCGCTGCACGCGAACGCCGAGAACCGGCTCGACGCGGAGTTCCTCGGCCGCGTGGGCGGCGACGGGCGCCGGGGCATCGGCGCGTCGCAGCGGTGGGTGCTCGTCGAGGTGCCGTTCGACGGCGACGTCCCGGAGCTCCCGGAGATCCTCGGCGCGCTCCGGCGGCAGGGCGTCCGGCCGCTGCTCGCGCACCCCGAGCGGTGCGCCCACTTCGAGCGGCCCGGGCGCGCGGCCGAGGCGGTGCGCGCGGGCGGCGCGCTCCAGATGAACGTC